>DATNJP010000471.1:0-9658 GCA_035603855.1 Luteibacter sp.
CATGAGCCCGATCGCTCATCTCACCCAGGCCCAGAAGGTCTTCGCGTTCGCGAGCATGTGTCTTGGCATGTTCATCGCGCTGCTCGACATCCAGATCGTGTCCGCCTCCCTGCGTGACATCGGCGGCGGCCTGTCCGCCGGCGCTGACGATACCGCGTGGGTGCAGACGAGCTACCTGATCGCCGAGATCGTGGTGATCCCGCTGTCGGGCTGGTTGAGCCGCGTGTTTTCCACGCGCTGGCTGTTCGCGGTGTCGGCGGCGGGCTTCACGCTGACCAGCCTGCTTTGCGGCATGGCCTGGGACATCCAGAGCATGATCGTGTTCCGCGCCGCGCAGGGCTTCATCGGCGGCTCGATGATCCCGCTGGTCTTCACGACCGCGTTCGTGTTCTTCCAGGGCAAGCAGCGCGTGGTCGCGGCCGCCACCATCGGTGCCATCGCCTCGCTCGCGCCGACGCTCGGGCCCACGCTGGGTGGCTGGATCACCGATCACTATTCCTGGCACTGGCTGTTCTTCATCAACCTGTTGCCCGGTGCGTTCGTCACCATCGCGGTGCCGATGCTGGTGAAGATCGACGAACCCGACCTCAGCCTGCTCAAGGTGGGTGACTGGATCGGCATCGCACTCATCGCCGTCTTCCTCGGTTGCCTGGAATACACGCTCGAAGAAGGCCCCCGCTGGAACTGGATGGAAGACGACACCATCCGCGCCACGGCGTGGGTCAGCCTTGCCGCGGGACTGCTGTTCATCTGGCGCGGACTCGCGGCACAGCATCCCGTCGTGGACCTGCGCGCGCTGCGCGATCGCAACTTCGCCCTCGGCTGCTTCTTCTCGTTCGTGACGGGCATCGGACTGTTCGGCACCATCTACCTGACGCCGCTCTTCCTCGGCCGCGTCGAAGGCTACAGCGCCCTGCAGATCGGCAAGGCGGTGCTGTCCACGGGTGTGTTCCAGATCCTCACCATCCCGATCTACTCGATGCTGGCCAATCGCGTCGACCTGCGCTGGCTGCTGATGGTGGGATTGGCCCTGTTCACGCTGTCGATGTTCGAGTTCACGCCCATCACGCACGACTGGAGCGCGACGGAACTTCTCCTGCCCCAAGCCTTCCGCGGCATGGGCCAGCAGTTCGCCGTGGCGCCGACCGTGACGTTGACGCTGGGCAGCCTGCCACCCGCGCGGCTCAAGCAGGCCTCGGGCCTGTTCAACCTCATGCGCAACCTTGGCGGCGCGATGGGTATCGCCGCGTGCGCGACGATCCTCAACGATCGCACCAACCTGCATTTCTACCGGCTTGCCGAACACCTCACGCCAGCCAGCGAGCCGATGAACCGGTTGTTCGAAGGCGTGCCCGCCGACTCGGAAGCGTATACGGCCGCGCTGCGTTCGCTATGGCAGCTGACCTTCCGCGAAGCGCAGACGCTGACCTACAGCGATGCGTTCTTCTCCATCATGCTGTGCTTTGCGGTCGCAACGGTCATGGTGCCGTTGATGCGCAAGGTGCAGCCGCCCAAGGCCCCATCCGCCGATGCGCACTAAATTACTCTCCGCGTTGTTGACCCTCGGCCTGGCCGGCTGCACGACCGGTCCCGACTACGTGCGTCCCGATGTCGCCACGAACGCCGACTGGCACCAGTCAAGCGCTTTGGCCGCGCGCCATGCCGATGCGCCCGCCCCCGCGCTCGACGCATGGTGGAAGGGCTTTGACGATCCGCAGCTGGTGACCATCGTCGAACGCGTGCTGGCGCAGAACCTCGACCTTGCCGCGTCCGCCGCCCGTGTGGAACAGGCCCGTGCGGCGGCAAGCCGCGCCGAGGCCAACCGCCTGCCGGAAGGCAGCCTCGATGGCAGTGCCGTACGTCAGCGCCAGTCGTTGCATAGCCCCCTCGGCAAGATCGCCAGCGCGTTCCCCGGCTATGACCGCCAGCAGACGATCGAGGAAGTGGGTGCTGGCGCGAGTTGGGAGTTGGACCTGGCAGGCGGCCTGCGGCGCGGTGCCGAGGCGGCGAATGCCGAGTACCAGGCCGCCGAGGCCAGCCACGCGGGAGTGCGCATCTCGCTCGCCGCCGAAGCCGCCGACGCGTATTTCCGCGTGCGCGGTGCACAGGCTCGCATCGGTATCGCGGAGGAACAGATCCGCAACGAGGCCGGCCTGGTCGACCTGGTGCGTCTGCGCACGGAGCACGGCCTCGGCACGGCACGCGAAACCGCCCAGGCGGAAGCCTTGTTGCTGCAGGCGCGCGCGACCATTCCGCCGTTGCGCATCGAGCTGGAAACCCAGCTCAATCGCCTCGACGTGTTGATGGGCGCGGCGCCCGGCACCTATGCCGCTGAACTCGCGACGCCCGCAAGGGCTTACGTGGTTCCGGGCCTCGATGCGGCGGGTGGACCGGCTTCGTTGCTTCGCCGGCGCCCCGACGTGATCGCCGCCGAACGCGAACTCGCCGCCAGCAACGCGCGCATCGGCGTGGCCCTGTCGCAGTACTACCCCTCGCTGTCGTTGTCGTCCCTGCTCGGGTTCAGCACGCTCGACACGGGCAAGCTGTTCACCGAATCGGCCTTTCAGCCGCAGGCGGCGCTCGGCCTGCACTGGCGCTTGTTCGACTTCGGTCGCGTGGATGCCGAAGTCAGGCAGGCGAAGGGAGCGAACGCGGAGGCGCTGGCGACGTATCGCGCGTCGATGCTGCGCGCCACCGAGGACGTGGAGAACGCCATCGTGTCGCTTACCCAACTCGAAGCGCAGCACACGCTACTCACCGACGAGGTCGCCGCGCACACCAAGGCGCGCGATGCCGCCCAGGATGCCTATAAGGGTGGTGCCGTCAGCCTGATCGAAGTGCTGGACGAGGATCGCCAGCTTCTCGCCTCCCGCGACCTGCTCGCCCGCGTGCATGCGGACGATGCGCGCTCGGCGGTGGCCGCCTTCCGCGCCCTGGGCGGCGGTTGGGACGCGCCACGCGACGAGGTCGCCGCCACGGAGCACTGACCCATGCGATACGAGAAAGACCATAAGGAACAGACCCGCCAGCGCATCGTCGAGACCGCCGCGCGGCGCTTCCGGGAACACGGCATCGAAGCGGAAGGCGTGAAGTCGCTCATGTCCGCCGCCGGCCTCACCAACGGCGCTTTCTACAACCACTTCGCCTCGAAGGAAGACCTGGCACGCGAGGCGATCACCGCCGCGGCGAACGACCGCGTCGCGCGCCTGCGCTACTGGATCGACTCGGGCGAGGGCCTCGCCGGCATGCTCCGGAGTTACTTCTCCACAGCTCATCGCGACAACCCTGGCAGAGGTTGCCCGGCTGCCATTCTCTCCGCGGAGGTGGCCCGGCATTCGGAGATCGTGCGCGGCGCCTACACCGCGGGCGTGACGGAGTTCGTGGAGCTTGCCGCTACACAGTGGCCGGAGATGCCGGCCGACGCCGCACTTGCACGCGCGACAACCTTGTACGCCCTGATGGTGGGGTCGATGCAGATGGCCCGCGCCACCAACGATCCGGCCCTGTCGCGCCGCATCCTGGACAGTGGCCTGCAAGCGGCGCTAGCGATGGCCGGGGTGACGACCACCGGGACATAATGGGGCGACACCCTGCAGGACCGCCCCGATGCCCGTCGCCACCGCCGAGAATGTCGGCACCACGTATTCGCAGGAGCGCATGCTCGATGCACGCGGACGTTCATGGCAGGCGCTGCGCGACATCGCCGCGCGCATCGTCCCGGGCATGAACGAGCCGGAGACCGTGGAGCTGGCGAAAGAACGCCTCGACGCCGCGGGCATGCAACGCATCTGGCACCCGAGCATCATCCGTTTCGGTGCGAACACGCTGAAGACATTCCGCCAGCGCTCGGAACCCGGCACCGTGCTGGGCCGCGACGATATCTTCTTCATCGACCTGGGTCCGGTATTCGACGGCCACGAAGGTGACGTCGGCGATACCTTCGTCGTGGGCGACAACGCGGCGATGCATGACGGCGCGCAGGCGGCGCGCGACCTGTTCGACCGGACCGCGGCTCGTTGGCGCGACGGTGTCACCGGCGTCGACCTGTATGCGTACGCGGACGAGCAGGCCAGGGCGATGGGCTGGCGGCTGAACCATGAAACCAAGGGTCATCGCGTGGGCGACTATCCCCACGCGGTGCACAAGGCCGGCTCTCTGGGGGAGTTCGATGCCGCGCCCGTTCCGGGCCTGTGGATCCTCGAGATCCAGATCGCCCACCCGAAGCTGCCCATCGGCGCGTTCTTCGAAGACCTGCTGATCGCCTGACTGGCGGTTCTGCAAATGCGACGCGTTCGCAATATTGCGCGAACCGAGCTCGTCCGTCATGATTGCAATTGAGATTCATTCGCAATGACGGCCGGGCCGCGGGAGTAACCCCCGGGGTCCCGCACTAGGAAACCCCATGATTCTTCGCAGGAAATCACTGCCGCTTCTGCTTGCCGGCGCTCTGCTCCCCGTGGTGTCGCCGGCCCAGGACGCGTCCGACCGCCGCGACGGCGACAAGGCGATCCAGCTCGACGCCGTGTCCGTCCGCGGCGTTCGCCTGGATGACGGCTACGCCCGTACGGACGCCTCGGGCGCCACCAAGACGGACACCCCGATCATCGAGACCCCGCAGGCCATCTCCGTCGTCTCCAACACGCAGATGGTCGACCAGGGCGTGCTCACCGTGCAGGACGCGCTGCGCTATTCGGCGGGCGTCCGTGCCGATGCCTATGGCGTCGACAGCCGTGGCGACGATGCCTTCCTGCGCGGCACGTCGTTCACGCAGTACCTGGATGGACTGCGCCAGTACTTCGGCTATGCCTATGCGCGTACCGAACCTTACTTCCTCGACCACATCGAGATCGTCCGCGGCCCGTCCTCGGTGCTCTACGGGCAGGGCACGACCGGTGGCCTCATCGCCCTGTCGTCCAAGCTGCCGCAGTTCACGGCATCGCACGAAGTGGAAGCGCAGTTCGGTAACAACGCGCGCAAGCAGGTGGCCTTCGACTTCACCGGTCCACTCGACGCGGCGGGCCACTGGGCATACCGCCTCATCGGCGTGTATCGCGAATCGGACTCGCAGATCGACCACGTGCCCGACGACCGCCGTGCGCTGGCGCCTTCCATCACGTGGGTACCGGACGCCGACACGCGCTGGACATTGCTGGCGAACCTGCAGTTCGACCACAACGGCACCTCGCTGAACTTCCTTCCGCACGCGGGCACGCTGTTGCCGAACCCGAACGGACGCATCGACACGCACCGCTTCGTGAGTGAGCCGGGCTTCGACCGTTACGACACCAGCCAGCGCTCGGTCACCTCGTTGTTCGAGCACCGGTTCAACGACACGTGGAAGTTCGTGCAGAACATGCGCTACTCGCACGACAACGTCGACTACCGCACGCTGTACCCCGACGTCTATTCCAATCCGGCGTATCCCTTCCTCGACGATGCCCAGCGCACCGTGGCGCGGTACAGCTACATCGACGTCGATCGCCACAAGCGTTTCGTCACCGACACGCATGCGGAAGCGGACTTCGACTGGGCCTCCATGCGCCACCGCGTGCTGATCGGCCTCGACATCGGTTACTCGCATACCGATAGCCGGCAGGGCAATGGATACGACGACGTGCCGTTCGACCTCTACGCGCCGGTCTACGGCAACGGTTTCGTTGCCCCGGACGTCTTCCCCGTGGCGTCCAGCCGTACGCGGCAGACGGGTGTATATCTGCAGGATCAGATCAACTGGGGCGAGCACTGGATCGCCACCGTCGGCGTGCGCCACGACCGCGCGACGCTCACCACGGGCGACGATCGCTCGGTGGACAACGCAACCACATCGCGTCTCGGTGTCATGTATCGCTTCGACAATGGCATCGTGCCCTACGTGAGCTACACGGAATCGTTCCAGCCACTGGACAGCCTGGACTTCTACAACCGGCCGTATGAGCCGCTGCGCGGCAAGCAGTACGAGGCGGGCGTGAAGTATCAACCGGTCGGCACCGCCACGCTGATCACGGCGACGTATTACGACTTGCGCGAGGAGAACCGTCTCGCACCCGATCCCACCAATCCGCTCAACCAGATCCAGGCGGGCAAGGCGAAGACGCGCGGTGTCGAACTCGAGGCGACCACGCGCATCGCTTCGCACGTCGACCTGATCGGCACCTATACCTGGACCAAGGCTCGTCCGGATGACGGTACCCTCGTCGCCGGCGTGCCGAAGAACCAGGCCTCGGCGTGGGGCGTGTACCACGTGAACGACGCCGACAGCGATGGCTTCAGCTTCGGCGTGGGCGCGCGCTACATCGGCACGAACTACGACGAAACGGGCACGCTGAAGGTGCCCGCGAAGACCCTGTTCGACGCCATGGTGGCGTACACGCAGGGTCCGTGGCGCTTCTCGGTGAACGCGGCCAACGTGACCGACCAGGCCTACAACGCCAGCTGCCTCGCTCGTGGCGACTGCTTCTACGGGCCGCGCAGGAGCATCGTGGGCACCGCCAGCTACAAGTTCTGAGCGCTGTTACCACCGGCCCCATTGGCATTCGGACGTCCGAACCCGTTAGGATCGAACGTTCCATATGCACGATGGGGAGATAGGGATGGGTTTTCGCAAGGCTTTGGGGTCCGCCATGCTCGCCGTGGTGATGTCGTCGGCGACATTGGCGGCGTCACCCGCGGCGGCACCTCCACCCGGGCATGCAGGCAATCCCGTCTTCCCGGGTTGGTACGCCGATCCCGAAGCGGCGATCTTCAACGACACGTACTGGATCTATCCGACCACCTCGTTGGCCTACGCCGCGCAGACGGGCTTCGATGCGTTCTCCTCGCCGGACCTCGTGCACTGGACGAAGCACGCGGATGTCCTCGACATCAAGGACATCCCGTGGGCGAAGAAGGCCTTGTGGGCACCGGCGGTGGTCGCGAAGGACGGCAAGTATTATTTCTTCTTCTCCGCCAACGACATCCAGAACGATCACGAAGTAGGCGGCATCGGTGTCGCCGTGGCGGACAAGCCCGATGGTCCGTTCCGCGATCTGCTTGGCAAGCCGCTCATCGGTGCCTTTCATAACGGTGCGCAGCCGATCGACCAGTTCGTCTTCCACGACGACGACGGCACGTACTACATGATCTACGGCGGCTGGAAGCACGCGAACATCGTGAAGCTCAAGCCCGACTTCACCGCCGTGGAACCCATGGCGGACGGCACCTTGTTCAAGGAGATCACGCCCGCGCCGGAATACGTGGAGGGGCCGCTGATGTTCAAGCGCAATGGCAAGTACTACTTCATGTGGTCGGAAGGTGGCTGGGGTGGCCCGGATTACTGCGTGGCCTATGCGATCGGCGACTCACCGACAGGCCCGTTCAAGCGCATCGGCAAGGTCCTGCAGCAGGACCCGAAGGTGGCCACCGGCGCGGGCCACCATTCCGTCTTCCACGTGGCGAAGGACGATACCTGGTACATCGTCTATCACCGGCGCCCGCTAGGCGACACGAAGGCGAACGATCGGCAGACGGCCATCGATCGCATGGTCTTCGACAAGGACGGCCACATCCTTCCGGTGAAGATCACCAACGAAGGCGTCACGGCACACCCGCTGCGCTGAGTCAGGGCGCAGCTTCCCGGCCTCGCAGATCATCCAGGCACGAACGCATGGTTCGGCGTTCGTGTCCGACCTGAGGTTCGCGTTTTCGGCGGAGGCGTTATGAAGTGCTCTTCATAACCACTTTCATCGCTAATTCTTGCAAATGCGCCGATTTCAGCGAACCGCGCCGCTGGGTATTCGTCGTAAGCTCGAATCGCATGTCTTCCCGCCAGTGGATTCCCCGCGATCCACCCAGCCCCAGGAGCTGTCATGGTCACGTTGCGCGTCAATGGTGAAGATCGTCAGGCGGACGTGCCGCCCAACATGCCGCTCCTATGGGTTCTCCGTGACGTCGTTGGCCTGACCGGTACCAAGTTCGGTTGCGGCATCGCACAGTGCGGTGCCTGCACGGTGCATCTGGACGGTCAACCGGTCCGCTCCTGCCAATTGCCCGTGTCGGCCGTCGGCGACCGCGCCATCACCACCATCGAAGGCATCGGCAACACGCCCGAGGGTGCGAAGGTGCAACAGGCCTGGCTGGCGGTGGACGTCGTGCAGTGCGGTTATTGCCAATCGGGACAGATCATGGCGGCGGCGGCGGCGCTGCTGGCGCATATACCCAACCCGACCGACCGTGACATCGACAGCGCCATGGCGGGCAACATCTGCCGTTGCGGCACCTATGTACGCATTCGCGAGGCAATCAAACAGGCGGCGACGGGCGAACCGAACGGCTTGCAGGTGATCGTCGACGGGAGCGCCGCATGAACGCGCGATCGCAGGACGAAACGACGATCGACGAGGGCCGGCGCAAGGCGCTGAAGGTCACCGGGGGCGGCCTTGCCATCGCTTTCCTGTGGAGCGCGGGCATGGGCCCGGCCATCGCGCAGATGAATCCGCGGCGCCAGCCCGGCGATGCGGCGGCCGCCGCCGCCGATGGCAATCCACCTTTCGCACCGAATGCCTTCATCCGCATCGACGCGGACGGCAGCGTCCGCCTGGTGATGCCCTCGGCGGAGATGGGCCAGTCCATCTATACCGGTATCGCCATGATGCTGGGCGACGAGCTCGGCGTCGGCCTGGACCAGGTCAAGGTCGAACATTCGCCACCCAGCGACGAACTCTATGGCATCGCCTTGCTGGGCGGGGGCCAGATCACCGGCGGTTCCACGAGCACGCGCGGCCAATGGCAGGCCCTGCGCGAAGCCGGCGCGGTGGCTCGCGAGATGCTGATCGCCGCGGCCGCCGCGGAGTGGCATGTCGATCCGGCGAGTTGTTCGGTGGCGCGCGGTGTCATCACCCATGTGCCGTCAGGCCGCACGCTGGGCTTCGGCGCGGTGGCGGATGCGGCGGGCAAGCTCCCGCAACCGGCCAGCGTGACCTTGAAGCAGCGCAAGGACTACACCCTGATCGGCAGACCACTGAGGCGCGTCGATTCGCCGGACAAGGTCAACGGCGCCACGCAGTTCGGTATCGACGTGAAGGTGCCGGGCATGAAGTTCGCGGCGGTGAAAACCAGCCCCGAACTGGCCGGCACGCTCGGCAGTGTCGACGAGACGAAAGCCCGTGCGATACCGGGCGTCATCGATGTCATCAAGATCCAGGACGCCGTCGCGGTGGTTGGCGAGAACTACTGGATCGCGGACCAGGGCTTGCAGGCCCTCGTCATCGAATGGAAGCCGGGGGTCAACGCCAAGCTGGATACGGCGACACTTCTCGCCGCGCTGCAGGAGACCTCGCGCAGCGGCAAGCTGCTGGTCGGCCGCAAGCCGAAGGGCGAGGCGCCTGCCGGTGGCAAGGCGGTGGAAGCAACCTTTGTCACGCCGATGCTGGCCCACGCGCCAATGGAACCGCTCAATGCGACGGTGCATGTCACGCCTGGCCGTTGCGAAGTCTGGACGGGCACGCAGGTGCCGACGCGCGTGGCGAAAGAGGCGGCGCGTATCTGTGGCATTCCGCAGGAAGCCGTCGTGGTGAACAACCAGTACCTGGGTGGTGGCTTCGGCCGTCGTCTCGAAACCGACCAGGTGGAACAGGCGGTGGCGTTCGCGAAGCAGGTGGCCTATCCACTCAAGGTGATCTGG
>DATNJP010000472.1:0-3852 GCA_035603855.1 Luteibacter sp.
ACGAAGTCCGGGGTCCAGCCCTGGATCTTGTGCGGCGACCACGGCTTGTCGGCGAGCAGCGGTGCGGCGGTCGGTTCGGATACGACGATCTTCACGTCAGGACGCGCCACCTTCAGTACCTCGCCCACGCCGGTCAGCGTGCCGCCGGTACCCCAGCCGGTGACGAAGGCATCGAGCCGGCGACCTGCGAAATCCTGAAGGATCTCGGCCGCCGTGGTGTTGCGGTGATAGGCCGGATTGGCCGGATTCTGGAACTGGCGCGGCAGGAACCATCCATGCTTCGCGGCCAGCTCTTCGGCGCGTTTGACCATGCCGCTGCCGCGCTCGGCGGCGGGCGTGAGGATCACCCTCGCGCCGTAGGCCCGCATGAGCTTGCGGCGCTCCACGGAGAAGCTGTCGGCCATGGTGGCAACGAACTTGTAACCCTTGGCGGCGCAGACCATCGCAAGGGCCACGCCGGTGTTGCCGGACGTCGCCTCGATCACGGTATCGCCCGGCTTCAGCAGGCCTTTCTGCTCGGCATCGAGGATGACGGCGATGGCGAGGCGGTCCTTCACGGAGCCGCCCGGATTGAACGATTCCACCTTCGCGTAGAGGGTGACGTGGGAGGGCGCAAGGCGATGCAGGCGCACGATGGGCGTGCGACCGATCGTGTCGAGGATGCTGTCGTAGATCATGGGGTTTCCCGAGGCAGAAGGGCGGGGGTTCAAAGGTACTCCGAGGAGGCGCGGGGCGACAAACCATCAGGGATCACGCAGACTGTCGCCCCATGATTCAATACCGTTACACCCTGCTCGCCGCACTGGTCTTGACCGCTCCTGCCATGGCGCAGGATTTCCCGCGCACGCCCGCCGAGTACCTGCGCCGGATGGACGGCAATGGCGACGGCCGCATCGACGAGACCGAGTACGTGCGCTACATGAGTCAGGGATTCCTGCGCATGGACGTGAACGGCGACGGCGTCCTCGATGCCAACGACGGGCCCATGCGACCTGGCTCCCGGCCCGTGCACCTGGACGAGTTCCAGCGGAACCTGATCATGCAGTTCCACAAGCTGGACAAGAACCACGACGGCGTGTTGAACGCGAAGGAGCTTTCGCAGCCTCCGGCGTAAAGAACGACGCCCGGGAATACCCCGAATTCGGGTACGCTCTCCCCACCCTGGGGAGGGCGAATGAATACGACCGAATTGTTCCTGATCGCGATGACGATCATCCTTGGCGTGCCGTACCTGATCTGGCGCCTGTTCCGAACCGATTACTGGGCACCGCTGGTGGTCGTTCAGATCATGACCGGCATCGTTCTCGGGCCCGGCGTGCTCGGCAAGGCATTCCCCGACTACTACGCCACCGTGTTCGCGCCGCCGGTCATCGGTGCGCTGAACGGTATCGCCTGGTGGTCGGTCATGGTCTTCGTCTGGATCGCCGGCATCGAGCTGGATCTTCGCGAGGTATGGCGCCAGCGCAAGGAGTGCGGCACCACCGCGGCCTTCGCGCTCGGGGCACCGCTGGTCACCGGTTGCCTCGCCGCCATGGGGATGCTGGCGTGGCGCACGGGGTGGATCGGTGAAACCGCGACGACGTGGCAATTCGTACTGGGCATCGGCATGGCATGCGCGGTAACCGCCTTGCCGATCCTTATCCTGCTCATGGAAAAGCTCGACATCCTGCGCGAACCGCTTGGCCAGCGTGTACTGCGCTACGCGAGTCTCGACGATCTCGCCATCTGGGCCGTGCTGGCCATCATCCTGCTGGACTGGAAACGCGTAGGTCACCAGGCCGCTTTCCTCGCGATCTTCGGGGTGGCGGCCATCGCCTTTCGCTGGCTGATGGCGCGCATCCCGGAAATGGACCGCTACTTCGTCGGTCTCATCTGGCTCGCCGCGTGCGGGTACGGCGCGGATTGGTGCGGACTGCATTTCATGGTGGGAGCGTTCCTCGCGGGTGCGATCATGGAGCGTGACTGGTTCAACCTCGACAAGCTGGACGGACTCCGCCACAACGTCTTGCTCGTGGCCATGCCGGTGTACTTCCTTTCCACCGGCCTGCGCACGAACTGGCAGATCGGCGGCACCGCGGTATTCATCGCCGCGGCGCTGCTCCTGGTGACATCCGTCGTGGGTAAACTGGTGGGCGTGGGCATCGCGGGCAAGTTGCTTGGCTGGAAGCGAGGCGATGCCTGGACGATCGGGTGGCTGCTGCAGACGAAGGCGCTCATCATGATCATCTTCGTCAACGTGCTGCTCGACCGCCACATCATCACCAGCGAGACATTCACCGCGTTGCTGCTGATGGCGGTGGCGAGCACGATGCTGACGGTGCCCATCGTGGCACCGCGACTCAAAGACCTTGCAGACTGACCCACCTTGAATACGCATACACCCGTACGCCGCGCCGCGGTGATCTTCATCTTCGTCACGGTGCTGATCGACATCCTGGCGTTCGGCATCATCATTCCGGTGCTTCCGCACCTGATCGAGCAGATGACCGGCGGCACCGTCTCGAACGCGGCGTGGTGGGTCGGCATCTTCGGCACGGTGTTCGCCATCGTGCAGTTCATCTCATCGCCGATCCAGGGTGCGTTGTCGGATCGTTTCGGACGGCGACCGGTCGTGCTGTTGTCCAACCTCGGACTCGGACTCGACTTCGTCTTCATGGCGATCGCGCCGTCGCTGTGGCTTCTGTTCGCCGGCCGGATCATCTCCGGCATCACCGCCGCGAGCTTCACCACGGCGAATGCCTATATCGCGGATGTAACACCTCCGGAGAAGCGCGCGGGCGCCTTCGGCATGCTCGGCGGCGCCTTCGGCATCGGCTTCATCGTCGGACCGGCGCTCGGCGGTTTCCTGGGCAGCGTCGATCTTCGCCTGCCCTTCTGGGTCGCGGCAGGGCTGGCCCTGACCAACTTCCTGTATGGCTTCTTCATCCTGCCCGAGTCGCTGCCGCCGGAAAAACGCGCCGCGCGCTTCGAGCTGAAGACGGCGCATCCCTTCGGCGCACTGAAGATGCTGCGCCGTCACCGCGAGGTGTTCGGGCTGTCCGTCGTCATGTTCATGTTCTATCTCGCCCACTACGTGTTGCAGACCGTCTTCGTCCTGTATGCGGACTACCGCTACGGTTGGGGACCGCAAGCGGTGGGATACGTACTGGCGCTGGTCGGCGCCTGCGACGGCTCGGTGCAGGCGTTCCTGACCGGCCGGCTGGCCGCGTGCTTCGGCGAACGGCGCGTGTTGCTCGCCGGGCTGGTGTTCGGCATGGCGGCGTTCGGCGTGATGGGGCTCGCACCGGTCGGCTGGGCGTTCCTGATCGGCATCCCGCTGATGTCGCTGTGGGGGCTGGCCGGACCGCCCATCCAGTCGATCATGACCCGCCACGTGGCGCCCGACGAGCAGGGGCGCCTGCAGGGCGCCGTCACGAGCCTGGGCAGCTTCGCCGGTATTTTCGGTCCCTACCTGTTCGCCCAGATCTTCGCGTTCTGGATCGCCCCCGAGCGCACGGTGCACCTGCCCGGCTTTCCGTTCCTCGTGGCGGCGGCGCTGATCGCTATCAGCATCGTCGTGGCGGCACGGGCGACCCGGAGCGAACCGGAGCCCGCCATGGCCGGGGAAAACGTGAGCTAATTCGCAAGCTTCATCGTATTATGTGCCCTATATCGGCAAACAACGCGACGGTTGGGACGTGCGTTTGGACAACCAGCTCTGGGAAAGCAAGTATCACGAAGCCGTAGAGCGGTTGACCCGTGAGGAGGCGCAATGGCGCTCCGCGGAATCCCTGCTGCGGCAGCTGGTCGGCTGCCTGGGCCATGTGGCCCAGGGCGCCCACGACCAGGTGGATCCCCACATCGAGCGTTTGT
>DATNJP010000473.1:0-12162 GCA_035603855.1 Luteibacter sp.
TGCTTCCAGATCACCCACAGCCCCAAGGAGGCCCGCCATGGACACCCCCCGTCGCGTCGAACACCAGCAGACCGACCGCGGATACGTGCCCGTCTATGCGACCGGCGTCGTGGAGCAGCCGTGGGACAGCTATACGACGACCGATCATGAGGTATGGGACACCCTGTACCGGCGCCAGCGCGAACTGCTGCCCGCCTACGCCTGCCAGGAATTCCTCGACGGCGTGGACCGCTTCGGCCTCGGCGACGGCGGCATCCCGCGCTTCGACGAATTGAACAAGGTGCTCGGCAAGGCCACGGGCTGGGAAGTCGTGGGTGTCGAGGGCCTGCTCCCGGATGAGGTGTTCTTCGACCACCTGGCCAATCGCCGCTTCCCGGTCAGCTGGTGGATCCGCAAGCCGGACCAGTTGGACTACCTCTCCGAGCCGGACCTGTTCCACGACCTGTTCGGCCATGTGCCGCTTCTGCTCAATCCCGTGTTCGCGGATTACATGCAGGCGTACGGCAAGGGCGGCATGAAGGCCCACGCGATCGGCCCCGAGGCGCTGATGAACCTGACGCGCCTGTACTGGTACACGGTGGAGTTCGGCCTGATCCGGACCGACGCCGGCCTGCGGATCTACGGTGCGGGCATCGTCAGTTCGAAGGGCGAGTCCATCTACTCGATCGACTCGAAGGCGCCGAACCGGATCGGTTTCGACCTGGAGCGGGTCATGAACACCCGCTACAAGATCGACACCTACCAGCAGACGTACTTCGTCATCGACGACTTCAAGCAGCTGTTCGAGGCGACCGGTCCGGACTTCACGCCGATCTACGCGAAGCTTGCCGAAGGCACCCCGGTGGCGGCCGCCGACGTGCTGGCGACCGACAAGGTCTTCCAGCGCGGAACACGCGAGGGCTTCGCTTCCGGCGCAGACAACTGAAACTCAACGGCTAGCTAACGAATGGCCCTCTACGATGGACCCACTTCGGTTGCATAGGTAGGTCCATCGTGGTCGTCTTCGACATTCCGTTCGAGTCCGTCGGTCCTGGTCTTTGGCTGCTGCAGAAGAATGAATCCGAATACGGTGAGTTCTGCTCGCGCGATGACGCCCTGGAGTGCGCCCTCAATGAGGCACGCCGTATCGAGGCTGCCAACGCGGCCTCCGACATCGTGTTGAACATCGAAGGGAACGACGGCGTATGGCGCGCGTTCGACACGTCGATCCGCCCCTATGCGGCACGGGCGCACCACGTCTGATTCGCTAAACCACTGATTGCGCTCCTCGCGGGCGGGTTGGCTGAAAGGCCGGCCCGCCCGTTTTCGTTGGGGTGCACACCGGCATCCACGAATCGCGGGCAAAATAAAACCCCGGCAGCCAGGGGAGGAGCTGCCGGGGTCGCGTCGGGTCCAGGCTATCAGGGGAAATAGCGGGACCCGGGACAATGAGCGAATGGTTCACGCCTATTGCCAACAGGTCGCCTCTCGGCGATCGAATACTTAGATAGGGGCGAAGCCGTGAAGTTCCCGTATCACTTCGGGGTCGCGTTTGGGTCCCGTTTAACTTCGGCCGCCGTCGCGTGCGCGGCAAGCCACGAACGCACCTGTGCCACCCACAGCGCATAGCCTTTGGGATTCATGTGCAGGCCGTCCTGGACGAACAGATCGGGCTTCGGCTGACCCTGCGCGTCGACCATCGCCGGCGCCACGTCGAGGAAGGCGATGCCCTTCTGCGTCATCGACCAGTCGCGAATCAAGGTATTGGCGCGCTCGATGTTCGGCAGCAGGTTCACGCGCGCCACGCTCGGCTTGATCGAAATGAAAGCGATCGGGACATTCGGTTGGTCCTGACGGACTTTCGCCACGAACGCGGAGAAATCGTCGCGCACCTGCTCCGGCGTGTCGCCGTTCTGCAGGTCGTTGTCCCCCGCATAGATCACGATGGCCACCGGGTGGTAGGGCTCGACGATGCGATCGGCGAACGCCGTGGTGTCGTCGAGATCCGATCCGCCGAATCCGCGGTTGATCACGCGGTAGTTCGCAAAATCCTCCGCCAGCGTGGTCCACAGCCGGATCGAGGAGCTGCCCACGAACAACACCGCGTGCTCCGGGGGCGGATTGCTGCGGTCCGAGGCCTCGAAGGCCTGTATGTCGTGCTCCCACTGGCTGTGGTCGGGGCCCTTGGCGTGGGCGGCGAAGGAAACGGCGAGCAGGGTGAGGAGGATCGTCAGGCGCTTCATCGGGGGCACCGTAACCGCTCAGGAGCGCTGAGGTAAACCCTGGCGCTCGACGGGCGTCACTTTCAGGACAGCTTCGATACGCGTGCCATTCCAGCGATAGATGAAGTGCTCGGCCTGCACGCAGGGGGCGACAAGGTCGGGATAGAACGCGGCCACGCACTCGCCACCGACATGCCTGGCGCTGTCGTAGACGATGCCGTTGGAGCCCTGCTCGCGCAGGGTGCGCGCGAGTTTCATGCTGGCGGCGTAGGAATCCGGATCGTGTTCGGCGGCCCACGCGCCGCGGATATCGTGGAAACGCCCGGCGATGGCGGTCTTGTAGCAGCGCACCTGCACGTCCGTGGGCGGCTCGTGCGTGGCCGCGAGGAACGCCTCGCGGTGGAACACGGTTTCCTCGATGGCCGTGGGGATGCTGTGCGCCGCATAGAACACGCCCCAGTGGCCATCGCTGAAACGGCTTCCTTCCGGCGGGATATGCGTGAAAGCCGCCATGATCGGCGACGTGCCGGGGCCGGAGACGCGACGCTCGGGTGGCGTGAGGCGCAGCGCTCCCATTTCCTCGCGCAGGCGCGGATTGGTCAGCGATTCGATCGCCATGACGGCGTCGATGTCCTTCGGCTCGGCGATGCGGTCGAACAGGCCCACGGGCGGGAACCGGCTCGGCACGATCCGGTAGGCCTGGCTCCAGCGGATGCGATGGAGCGGCGGTTCGGCGCTCATCCGTTCCAGCCGCGCTGTGCGTCGAGGTACTGGCGAACCACGTAGAGGTCCGCGACGTTGCCCGACAGCATCCGGTCCAGTGCCGAGCGCCCGCCGAACAGGGGGGCGTCGTTGGGCTTGCGCACCCAGGCGTCGGCCTGGGCGGGGTCGGGAAAGAGGATCTGCAGGTCTTTCCAGATGCCCAGGAGATAGCTGATCCGCTCGATCACGTCCCGGGAAAGCGTGCCGTCCTGCTGCTTCTTCCACTTGAAGTAGGTGGATTCCGGCGGCTCGCCGAGCAGGGTGCGCTGCTCGGCGGCCCGCAGCTTCCAGCGCTCGGCGAGCGAGAAGAAGGCCCGCAGGGCGGGGCCGCCAAGGTCCCCGGCCTGGATCGGTTCGGCATGGATGGCTGGCTGCATCATCATGGCTTCACCTGTGGAGTTGTGACGCAGTGTACTCCACTTGTGGAGGAAAAGGTGTACGCGATGCGGCCTCGGTTATTTCTTCGACGCGATCCACGCATCCACGTGCTGCTCCAGCACCGGAAGCGGTACCGAACCCAGGGCCAGCACGGTGTCGTGGAAGGCGCGCAGGTCGAACTTCTCGCCTAGCTGCTTCTCGGCGCGCTCGCGCAACTCGCGGATCTTCAGGTAGCCCAGCTCGTACGAGAGCGCCTGGCCCGGCCAGCTGATGTAGCGGTCGACTTCGTTGGCGATCTCGCGATCGCTCAGTGCGGTGTTCTGGGTCAGGTAGTCGATCGCCTGCTGACGCGTCCAGCCGAGGTGATGGATGCCGGTGTCCACCACGAGGCGGCAGGCGCGCCACATCTGGTAGGTAAGGAAACCGAAGTGCTCGTAGGGCGTGTGGTAAATGCCCATCTCCTGGCCCAGGTACTCCGAATACAGCGCCCAGCCCTCACCGTAGGCCGAGATGTAGCCATCGCGGCGGAACGGCGGCAGGCCCTGCTGCTCGGCCGACAATGCGAGTTGCAGGGCATGGCCCGGCATGGATTCGTGCAGCGTCAGCGCCGGCATGTTGAACAGCGGTCGCGACGGAAGGTCGTAAGTGTTCACCAGATAGACGTCCGCACCACCGCGGCCCGAGGTGTAGTACGGCGCGATGTCCGCCGGCACCGGCTCGATCGCGAACCGCTGGCGCGGCAGCAGGCCGAAATACTTGCCCAGCTTCGCGTCCACCTGCTTGGCCACCCACGCGGTGCGCATCAGCAGTTCGTCGGGTGTCTTCGCGTAGAACTGCGGGTCGGTGCGCAGGAAGGTGAGGAAGGCCGGGAAGTCGCCCTTGAATCCGGTCTCCTTCATCGTCTCGAGCATTTCCGCGTGGATGCGGCCCACCTCGCGCAGGCCGATCGCGTGGATCTCGTCCGGCGACAGGTCCAGCGTGGTGTATTCGTGGATCTGCTGGCGGTAGTACGCCTTGCCGTCAGGCAGCGCCTCGGCGGCCAGCGTCGGCCGCGCCTTGGGCACGTAATCGCTACGGAAGAAGGTAAGCAGACGGGCATAAGCGGGGACCACGCCGTCCGCGATCGCCTTGCGTGCGTCCTTGCGCAAGGCATCGGCATCCGATGCCGGGATGTTCTTCGGCATCGTCTTGAACGGCTTGTACAGCGCGCTGTCTTCCGGGTTCTTCAGCTCCGCGACGGCGGCGATGGAGACATCGCGTCCGTTGAGCACTTCACGCGGCACGGTGAATCCGCGCGCGAGGCCCAGGCGCATGTTCGCGATCTCCTGGTCCATGTAGGCGGGAATCTGTTGAAGGCGCTCGACGTAGTGGCGGTAGTCGTCGCGCGTGCGCAGGTCGTCGCCGTGCAGCACGTAACCGATGTCGGACCAGAACGCCGAGTCGCTGTTGAACGGCATCTGCCACTGCGCGAAACGCTGCGACGCGGCCAGGTTGCCGATCTGCTCACGGTAAACCGCATAGTCCACGCGCACCGTGCCGCTCAACGCCTTCGTGTCGATACGATCGAGCTGGGCGAGTACGTCGTTCCAGTACGCCAGGCGCTTCGCCTGGCTCGCCGCGTCCACCGTATCCAGCCGACCGTCACCTGGCTGCGCCTCGCCTGACGTGAGAATGCCGGCCTGGCCGTTACGCCATGCCCATTCCTTCGTGTAGATGCCCTTGAAGGCATCGTCGGCCGTCGTGGCAGCGTGGGCGGCACCGGCGAACAGGCCGGCGAAAGCGATGGCGCGGATCCAGGGGGACATGCGGGCTCCGTAGGGGATCGGGGAAAACCCGATCATCGCATCCGCGCGGGACCGGCACCTACGGCCGTTAGTCCTGCCCCTGGCTATTCCAGGCCGGCGTAGTGGCCACGCATCGTGTCGAGGTAGGCCTCGAGGTTGCGGCCAGGGATGTCGGCGAAGGTCTCACCCGCGTCACGGCAGTCGGCGATGCGGTCGGGGCGGAAATTGCGGAAGGCCTGGCGATGGCGGCACCATGTGCCGAGGGTCCAGGCGCCACCCCAGAACGACAGGCACAGCGGCTCCACCTCGCGCGTGCTGCCGCGTCCTTCCGCATCGCGGTATTCGAGGCACAGCACGCGGCGTGCGAGCACGGCCTCGTGCAGGCGGTCGAGCATCGTCGCGACATGGTTCTGGAAGGGATCGCGCCAGATCGGGGCGAAGATCTTCGACTGCGCGGACTTCTCGCGCAGATCGGGCGGAAGCACCGCTTCGATCTTGATCAGTGCGGCCTGCGCCTCGCGCGCCAGCCGCTCGCCGGCGAAGGCGCGGACGAATCGCGTGCCGGCCACCAGCGCTTCGAGTTCGTCGGCGGAGAACATCAGCGGAGGGATATCCGAGCCCTTGCGCAGGATGTACCCCACGCCGGCCTCGCCTTCGATGGGAACTCCCGAGAGCTGCAGGTCCGCGACATCGCGATAGACGGTGCGCAGCGAGACCTCGAGGGTGCCGGCCAGCTGCCTCGCGGGCAGCGCGGTGCGCCGCCCGCGAAGGGCATTGATGATGAGGAACAGGCGGTCGGCGCGGCGCATGCCCGAATCATCGCCTCCCGCGCGCGGCGCGGGAAGCGGCGATGGTCATGGCCGCGCATATCCGGGCACTCAGGCCGCGGCCAGGGTCTGGGCGCGGGCCAGGGCCGCGTCCTGCGCGGCGGCGCGCACGATGGCCGGACGCACCATGAGCCGGGCCACATAAGCCTCGAACACGTCACGCCGGGGCACGATGCCGAACTTCATCGTCCAGTCCAGCGCGTTACCCCAGAGGATATCCGCCGCGGTGAAGCGTTCGCCGAGCAGCCACGAACGCGGTGCGAGCTGCGCCTCCACCAGGTCCATGACCGTGTCGAAGTCGCCATACGGACAGGTGGATAATGGCGCCGGTTCGTGCTTCATGTGGCGGTCGAGCACGGCCGGTTCGAAGCATGAGCCGTAGAACGCCAGCCAGCGCAGGTAGGGACCGCGCATCGGATCGCCCAGGCGTGGTGCCAATTCGGCCTCGGGATAAAGATCGGCGAGGTAGGTAAAGATCGCCGGCCGTTCCGTCACCAACCCACCCAGGTGTTCGATAGCCGGCACCTTGCCCATCGGATTGATCTTCAGATAGGCCGGCTGGCGCTGCTCGCCCTGGGTCAGGTCCATCACGTGCATGTCGTACTGCGCACCCAGTTCCTCCAGCAGCATCAGCGTGCTGCCCGACCGGCTGTTCGGCGCGTGGTGAAATTTGATCCGGTTGGGATTCATGCGATGAGTTCCTTGTCTGTCAGCGATGAAGTGAAGCGAAACGATGCGGGCAAGCCCCGGTGGGAGCTGCTTCGGCGACGATGGGCGCGCGGGGATGCCGGGTCGGCGCGCCGGGCGTCGGTTGGTCGGGCGCGAAGCGGTACTGCCCGTCCATCAGCAGCCCGCGCAGGCGCATGGGCGTGTACAGGCTGGCCAGCTGTTCGAGAAAGCGGTTCATGGCAATACCCTCCCCGGTGATGCGGTAAGGGAGAGTCTGCGCGGGGGCTACTGACAGCGTCCTGTCAGCAGTCCCTCTGGCGCCGTTCACGTATCCCCCGGACAATGCGTGCTTTCGTGCCAGAGCCCGTCCGATGACGAAACCGATTTCACTGATCCAGTTCCTGATCGAAGAGAAGCGCGCCGGGCACATCAACGCCCAGCTGAGCCTGCTGATCGAGGTCGTGGCCCGCGCCTGCAAGCGCATCTCCGTCGCCACCGGCAAGGGTGCGCTGGGTGGTGTCCTCGGCAATGCCGGATCGGACAACGTCCAGGGCGAGGCACAGAAGAAGCTGGACGTGATCTCCAACGAGATCCTGCTGGAAGCCAACGCCTGGGGCGGTCACCTGGCCGCCTGCGCGTCGGAGGAAATGGAAGACCCGCAGCCGATCCCCGATGCCTACCCCAAGGGCAACCACCTGCTCCTGTTCGATCCGCTCGACGGCTCCTCGAACATCGACGTCAACGTGTCGGTCGGCACGATCTTCTCGGTGCTGCGCTGTCCGGACGGCGTCACCGAGCCGAAGGTGCAGGACTTCCTCCAGGCGGGTACGGAACAGGTGGCCGCGGGCTACGTGGTCTATGGTCCCAGCACCCTGCTGGTGCTGACCTTCGGCCACGGCGTGCACGAGTTCACCCTCGACCGCGAGCACGGCAGCTTCGTGCTCACGCGCCGCGACATCGCCATCCCGGCGGAGACCGCCGAGTTCGCCATCAACATGTCGAACCAGCGTCACTGGGAAGCGCCGATGCAGCGCTACATCGGTGAGCTGCTGGCCGGTAGCGAAGGCCCGCGCGGACGCGACTTCAACATGCGCTGGGTCGCCTCCATGGTGGCCGACGTGCATCGCATCATCACCCGCGGCGGTGTCTTCATCTATCCGCTCGACGCCAAGATCACGGCCAAGGGTGGCACCGGCAAACTGCGCCTGATGTACGAGGCCAATCCCATGGCCTTCATCGTCGAGCAGGCCGGCGGCGCCGCCACCACGGGCCGCGAGCGGATCATGGGGCTCCAGCCCACCGCCCTGCACCAGCGCGTTCCGGTGTTCCTCGGCTCGAAGAACGAAATCGACGTGGTCACCCGCTACCACCTCGAAGCCGACGACACCCGCGGCTGAGTTCCAGGCCGGGCGGCCCCGCCGCCCGGCTTTCGCCACGAGCCGGTCATCCCGCCGCCGCGGACATGCCCGATGATCCGCCAGCCTCCCTCATGGTCCCCGACATGTCCTTGCGCCGCACCCGATCATGGCTTCCGCTGGTCTTCGCGAGCCTGCTCACCGGCTGTTTCGGTGGTGGCACGAAGCCGGACGTGCGGCCCGACACCGCCCTGCCGGTGCTCGCGGCGAAGCCGCGCATCGGCCTCGCGCTCGGCGGCGGTGCCGCCAAGGGCTTCGCGCATATCGGCGTGATCAAGATGCTGGAGGCCAGCGGCATCCATCCCGACGCCGTCTCCGGCACCAGCGCGGGCAGCGTGGTGGGCGCGCTCTATGCCAGTGGCATGGACGCCTTCCAGTTGCAGGAGCAGGCCTTCGCGCTCGACGAGGGCAAGATCCGCGACGTGCGCTTCTTCTCCGGTGGCATGGTGCAAGGCCAGAAACTGCAGGACTACGTCAACGAACTGGTCAGGCAGACGCCGATCGAGAAAATGCACGTGCCTTTCGCCGCCGTCGCCACGGAACTGGAAACCGGTACGCGTGCCGTCTTCATTCGTGGCAACACCGGGCAGGCCGTGCGCGCGTCGAGCAGCATCCCCGGCGTGTTCGAGCCGGTGGAGATCAACGGCAGGCATTTCGTCGACGGCGGCGTGGTCAGCCCCGTGCCCGTGGACGCCGCGCGCCAGCTGGGCGCCGACATCGTCATCGCGGTGGATATCTCGGCACGGCCCGACGGCAGCAATCCCGACAGCATGGTCGGCATCGTCGGCCAGTCGATCACGATCATGGGGCGCAAGCTGGCCGAGCAGGAACTGGCCCGCGCAGACATCGTGATACGGCCGAAGGTGGGCCAGATCGGGCCCACCGATTTCGACCAGAAGAACGTGGCGATCCTGGAAGGCGAGCGCGCCGCGCTGGCCGCGATCCCCGCCATCAAGGCGAAGATCGCCGAGAAGACGGCCGCCATGGGCAAGCCGCCTGTCCCGGCGACCACGACGCACTGATCAGCCGGCTTCGACGAGCTCCAGCGCCGCCTGCCGGCCCAGCGAGAGGATCTCGTCGGACAAGCCCTGCTCCGCCACCGCGCGCGACAGCGACAACGAACCCACCAGCGAAGCGAAGACCGCCATCGCGAGGGTGCGCCGACGCTTACCGCGGACGCTGTCCGGCAGGGTCGAGGTGATCAGTTCCACCATCTCGACATAGCCTTCGGTGAAGGCCTCGCGCGTCTCGACCGGGCGCCGGGCCATCTCGGCCGACAGGGCCGCCGCGACGCAACCGCTCTCCGGCCCGTCACGGTGTTCCGGTGACAGGTATGCATTGATGAACGCGCGATAGCGCTCGCCGCGCGAAGCCGCGACGCGGGCGGCCATCCGTTCGGTGGAACTGCTCGCCGCGATGGCCACGCTCTCGCGGACCAGGTCTTCCTTCGACGTGAAGTGGTTATAGAAACCACCCTGGGTCAGGCCCACGTCGCTCATGAGACTGACGACGCCGACGGCATCGATACCGTCCGCGCGAAACCGCTGGGATGCCGCCTCGACGATCTTCTGGCGAGTCTGTTCTTTGTGACCTTTCTCATAACGCATGCTACTTGCTCCCTCGGGGAGTTCTTCCCCTGCCCGGGAAGGATTGTAGCTAATACTTGCGAATTGAAATGTCGGTTGTCATGGAGGAATGCGCCTGTTCGGGAAACATTCCTACCTCTCTCGCTACAGCTCGCGCCGCTTCGCCACGTCCTCCGCAGTGACCTTGCCCTGCTTCCCGCCGAAATGGGCGATGACGTAGTTCGCCAGGGCGGCTACCTCGGGGTCGCTGTAAGCGTGGCCGAATGCTGGCATATAAACATCGGTTTCGCCGATGCGCATCTTCACGCCTTCCAGGATGGCCTGCGTGACATTCTTGCCCTCCGGATCGTTCACCCCACGCGTGCCGGCGAGACCGGCGTACGGTGTCTGCTGGCCGACGCCGTTCCACTGGTGGCAACTGGCGCAGGCACCCTCGAACAGGCGCCTGCCGTCGATGTTCGCGTTCGGATCGTCGCCACCCGGCGCGACCGCATTGGAAGCCGCCACGGCTTTGGGTGCGGGATCGACCACGATGGGATCCTTGCCCTCGCGCGCCGGGATGGTCCGCAACCACGCGACCAGCGCCGCGGTGTCTTCCGGTTTCAGGAACTGCAGGCTGTGCGCCACCGCTTCGCCCATGGGACCCGATGCGGAAGCATGGCCTTCGGCGTGACCCGTGCGCAGGTACGAGATCAGCGCTTCATCGGTCCACTTGCCAACGCCATGGGTCGGATCGGACGTGATGTTGTACGCGCGCCAGCCCTGCAGTTCCTCACCCGCGAGTTCCTGCCCATGCTTCAGGCCGAAGCCGAGGTTGCGCGGCGTATGGCATTCCGCGCAGTGACCCAGCGGGCCACCAAGATAGGCCCCCGCGTTCCACTCCGGCGAACGCGACGGATCGGGTTCGAAGCGCTGGCTGCGGAAGAAAGCGGCGTTCCAGAAACCCATCGCCCAGCGCTGGTTGAACGGGAAACCGAGATCGTTCGGCGTCTCGGCCTGGCGCACCTTGGGCAGGCTGAAAAGATACGCCTTGATCGCGAGCACATCCGCGCGGCTCAGTTGCGTGTACGCCGTATAGGGGAACGCCGGGTACAGATGCTTGCCGTCCTTGCGAACGCCCTCGCGCACGGCGCGCACGAAGTCGTTGTCGCTCCACGAACCGATGCCGGTTTCCTCATCGGCGGTGATGTTCGACGAGTAGATGGTGCCGAAGGGCAACTTGAAGGCGACGCCACCCGCGAAGGGCTTGCCGGTTTCGGGAACGGTATGGCACGCGATGCAATCCGCCGCGCGCGTCAGGTATTCACCGCGTGCGACGGGGTCGGCATTCGCGGGTGCGCCCACGATCGCAGGCGCGGTGCCATCCGCCGGATCGGTTCGGTTGAGGAAGAAATAGGCGCCGATACCGATGACGATCAGCACCAGCACGAGGATGAGGAAACGTTTCATGCCACGTCCTCCTTGCCGGCGGTCGTCGAGGCCACTCGCTTCAACGCATCGGGCGACTCGGCCAGTTGCGTGTGCGAGATCGGGAGCTCGCGGAGACGAATACCCGTGGCGGCGAAGATCGCGTTGGCCAACGCCGGCGCGGCGATGGCCGTACCGGTTTCGCCGATGCCGCCGGGCGACTCGTCGTTCTCGATCGAGTACACCTCGATCTCGGGCGTTTCGTTGATGCGAAGCACGCGGTAATCGTGGAAGTTGCTCTGCTGGATGGCGCCGTTCTTCAGCGTGATGCCGTTGTAGAGTGCCGCGCTCAGTCCAAAGATCAGCCCGCCCTGCATCTGCGCCTGCACCGAACTGGGATTGATGGTGACGCCGTTGTCGATCGCCACGACGACCTTGCGCAGGCGCACCTGGCCCTGTGCCGTGACCTCGGCCTCGACGATCGCGCAGATGTGGCTGCCGAACGGCGAGCCCAACGCGATGCCGCGGCCCACGCGTGCAGGCAAGGGTTGCCCGCCCCAGCCGATCTTTTCAGCGGCCAGGTTCAGCACGCCCATCGGGCGCGAGCCGGGCTTCACCAGCGAGCGTCGGTACTCGAGGGGATCCTTGCCGGCGGTGTGCGCCAACTCGTCGATGAAACTCTCGACAATGAACAGGTTGTGCGTGGGACCGACACCGCGCCACCAGCCGACGACAAGACCGGGCGGCATCACGTGGTATGCCCATTCGACGAGGACGTTGTCCATCTCGTATGGCAGGTCGGCGGCGGATTCGATCGCGTCGCTGTCCATGCCGTCCTTGCCCATGGCCGCCGGCAACCAGCGGCCGAGCACCGTGCCGCTGGTGATGCGGTGCTTCCACGAGGTGGGCTTGCCGTCATCACCCAGCGTGGCCGAGATGCGATCGAAATACAGCGGACGCACGCGATCGTGCGTGATGTCTTCCTCGCGGCTCCAGATCACCTTGAGTGGATAGGCCACCTGCTTCGCGAACGCCACCGCCTGTTCCACCTGGTCGGTTTCGAGACGACGGCCGAAGCCACCACCCAGGTACTGGTTGTTCACCACGACGGCTTCCTGCGGAATGCCACAGAT
>DATNJP010000474.1:0-3415 GCA_035603855.1 Luteibacter sp.
TGTCGTTGCCGGCGGCCTTGTCCTCGGTGAGACGCGGCAGGCCCAGCAAGGTGCGGATGCCGTTCTCCATCTCCATGTAGTTGCCCTCGCCGAAGTGGTGGGCGACCACGTTGCCGCGCTGGTCCACCAGGTATTCGGCCGGCCAGTACTGGTTGTCCCAGGCGTCCCAGGTTTCCAGATCGTTGTCCTGCGCCACCGGGTAGGTGATGCCGAAGCGCTTGATGGCGTCGCGCACATTGCCTTCCTGCTTCTCGAACGGGAATTCCGGCGAATGGACGCCAATCACCACCAGGCCCTTGTCCTTGTACTGCTCGTACCAGCGGGTGACGTGGGGCAGGGTGCGCAGGCAGTTGATGCAGGAATAGGCCCAGAAATCGATCAGCACCACCTTGCCGCGGAGCTGGCGCATGGTGAGCGGCTTGGAGTTCTGCCAGGCGGCGATGCCGGCGAACTCCGGCGCGGTCTGGGCGGCGATGGCCGGCCGGGCCAGGCCCAGCGCGGTGGCGGCCAGGACGCAGGCCAGGAGGAAGGTGCGGAACGGGTGGCGCATGGAAACTCCGTGGTTCTCGGGGGTGCCGTGAATAGACCGGCCGGGGCCCCGGCACCTTACACCGGCCCGGTGCGCTAAAATTGTCGTTTGCCAGCCTCACGAGCCAGCCGTAGCGCCATGACCTCGATCAAGCAGGACGACCTCATCACCAGCGTCGCCGACGCTCTCCAGTACATCTCGTACTACCACCCGGTGGATTACATCAAGAACCTCTCCGCCGCCTACGAGCGCGAAGAGTCGCCGGCGGCGAAAGACGCCATCGCGCAGATCCTCATCAACTCGCGCATGTGCGCCGAGGGGCACCGGCCGATCTGCCAGGACACCGGCATCGTCACCGTCTTCCTCAAGGTGGGCATGAACGTGCGCTGGGACGACGCCACGATGGGCGTCGAGGACATGGTCAATGAAGGCGTGCGCCGCGCCTACAACCATCCGGACAACAAGCTGCGTGCCTCCGTGCTCGCCGATCCGGCGGGCAAGCGCATGAACACGCGCGACAACACGCCGGCCGTGGTCAACGTGTCGATCGTGCCGGGCGACAAGGTCGACGTGATCGTCGCCGCCAAGGGCGGCGGTTCGGAAGCGAAGTCGAAGTTCGCCATGCTCAACCCGTCCGACTCCATCGTGGACTGGGTGCTGAAGACCGTGCCGACCATGGGCGCCGGCTGGTGCCCGCCGGGCATGCTCGGCATCGGCATCGGCGGCACCGCCGAGAAGGCCATGCTGCTGGCGAAGGAAGCGCTGATGGAGCCGATCGACATCGTCGACCTCATCGCGCGCGGTCCGTCGAATCGCGCCGAAGAGCTGCGCCTCGAACTGTATGAAAAGGTCAACGCGCTGGGCATCGGCGCGCAGGGCCTCGGTGGCCTCACCACCGTGCTCGACATCAAGGTGAAGGACTATCCGACCCATGCGGCGAACCTGCCGGTAGCGATGATCCCGAACTGCGCCGCCACGCGCCACGCGCACTTCGTGCTCGACGGCTCCGGCCCGGTCGCGCTCGATCCGCCGTCGCTGGAAGACTGGCCGAAGCTCACGTACGACTCGTCGAAGGGCCGTCGCGTGAACCTCGACACGATCACCCGCGAGGAAGTGCAGAGCTGGAAGCCAGGCGAGACGATCCTGCTCAACGGCAAGCTGCTCACCGGCCGCGACGCCGCGCACAAGCGCATGATCGACATGTTGAACCGCGGCGAGACGCTGCCGGTCGACTTCACCAACCGCTTCATCTACTACGTCGGCCCGGTCGATCCGGTGCGCGATGAGGTCGTCGGCCCGGCCGGTCCGACCACGGCGACGCGCATGGACAAGTTCACGCGCCAGATGCTGGAGACCACGGGTTTGCTGGGCATGGTCGGCAAGTCCGAGCGTGGTCCGGCGGCGATCGAAGCCATTCGCGATAACAAGGCCGTGTACCTGATGGCCGTGGGTGGTTCGGCGTACCTGGTGTCGAAGGCGATCAAGGCGTCGCGTGTGCTGGCGTTTGAAGACCTCGGGATGGAAGCGATTTACGAGTTCGAGGTGAAGGACATGCCGGTGACCGTGGCTGTCGATAGCGCCGGTACGTCGGTGCATGAGACGGGGCCGAAGGAGTGGCGGTCGAAGATTGGGAAGATTCCGGTGGTTGTGGTTTGAGGGGATCGCCGCTGGGGCGGCTCCCGCACATGCGGGGGTGCTTTGTGTAGGGGGTTAAAGGCATCGCCGCTGAAGCGGCTCCCACAGATGCGGGGTGGGGTGCTTTGTGGGGGTTAAAAAGCATCGCCGCTGAAGCGGCTCCCACAGGGGGTGGGGGCTTGCACAGGGGGGGCTTCCACAGGGTGGGGGCTTCCACAGGGGGTGGGGCTCTGTGTGGGGCTTTGTGTGGGAGCCGCTTCAGCGGCGATGGTTATGTCGCGAGGCGCCAGGTGTGCCTCGCGATTTGTTCGTCCTCTTCTGTCGCAATCACGCGCACCTCGAACGGCCCGATCCAGCGGAGTCCTTCGACGATTGCCTCACGCGTGGCCGCGTCGTTCTCGCCGATGCCGCCGGTGAATACCAGCAGGTCGATGCCGCCCAGCGATGCCACCATCGCGGCGATGTGCTTGCGCGCCACATGCACGAACACGTCAAGCGCGAGTTTCGACGCGGCATCACCCGCGGCGCGCAGCTTGCGCATATCGCTGGTGCCCCCCGATAACCCCTTCAATCCCGAATCCCGGTCGACCAGGATTTCCAGACGCTTCGCGTCGTAGCCACGCTCGCGCATCAGGTACAGCAACACCCCCGGGTCGAGATCCCCGGGACGGGTTCCCATCACGATGCCACCCGTCGGTGTCAGTCCCATCGTCGTATCGATGGACTTGCCGTCCCGTACCGCGCAAAGACTCGCGCCATTGCCCAAATGCGCGACGACAACGCGCGCCGGTATCCCCGCGCCGAGCTGCCGCACGATCGATTCGTACGACAGCCCATGGAAGCCATAGCGCTCGATGCCACCTTCGCGCAGATCGGCCGGCAGCGGCAGGGCCTTCGCCACCGCGGGCATCGTGGCGTGGAACGAGGTGTCGAAGCAGGCGACCTGTGGCGCGCGGGGAAAGGCCTCGCGCGCCCGTTTCACCATCTCCACGGCGGCGGGCACGTGCAATGGTGCGAAGGCTTTGGCTTCCTCGAGATGCATCATCAGCGCATCGTCGATCAGTGCGTGGTGGCGGATGTTCGGTCCGCCATGCACGAGGCGATGTCCCACCGCGTCAGGCATCGGTAGTGAGCGCGCCTTCAACGTATCGACGATCGCTGCGACCGGGTCGGCGTCGCCGCCCGGGGCGTCGGTCTGTTCGGCCAGCAGGGCCTCGCAAGTATCGCCGTCGACACGGTACAAACCGTACT
>DATNJP010000475.1:0-5109 GCA_035603855.1 Luteibacter sp.
TTCGTCCTTGGTCATCAGGCCACTGGCGTGCTTGCCCAGGGCGACCACGCAGGCGCCGGTGAGGGTGGCCGCGTCGATGATGGTGTGGGGGTCGAAGCGCTTGCCGGTGTAGGTGAGCGCGTCGCAGAGGATCAGGCGGCCTTCCGCGTCGGTGTTGAGCACCTCGATGGTGATGCCCGACAGGCTGGTGAGCACGTCGCCCGGACGGTAAGCGGCGCCATCCGGCATGTTTTCCACCGCCGGCACGACGCAGACCAGGTTGACCGGCAGCTTCAGGCGCACGGCGGCGACGAAGGAGCCGAGCACGCCGGCGGCGCCGCCCATGTCGAACTTCATTTCTTCCATGCCCGGGCCGGGCTTGAGGCTGACACCGCCGGTGTCGAAAGTGATGCCCTTGCCGACGAAGGCATAGGGGCGATCGCCTTCCTGGCCGCCGTTCCACTGGAGGATGACGAGGCGCGGCGCATTGGCCGAACCACGGGCCACGGCGAGCAGGGAGCCGAAGCCCTCGCGCTCCATGTCGGCGCGGTCGAGCGCCTCGAAGGTCACGCCTTCGTTGGCGTCCGCGAACGCGCGTGCCTGATCGGCGATGTAGTCCGGGTTGCAGATGTTCGGCGGCAGGTTGCCCAGCTCGCGGGCGTAACGCACGCCCTCGGCGATGGCGCGAGCCTGGGTGAGACCGGCTTCCCCTTCGGCCGGGCCGACCAGGGTGACCGACGCCAGTTCCGGCTGCGCCTTCTCACGCGGCTTCACCGTGGCGGTGTAGCGATAGGCGGCATGGTCGGTGGCGAGCGCCGCGACGCGCAGGCGCCAGGCGGCGTCGCGGCCCGGCACGTCGATCTCGGGCAACCAGCTGACGGCCTCGGCGACCGGCAGGCGGCCGATGGCGCGGGCGGCTTCGAGGGTGACGCGCTGGTAGCGGGCGGCGTCGAACGACTTCTGGGCGCCCAGGCCAAGGATGAGGACGCGGGCGGCGGCGACACCGGCGGGCTGCAGCAGGGTGACGACGTTGCCGACCTTGCCAGTGACGTCGCCGGCCTCGACCAGGCGCTTGATCGCGCCATTCGCGGCGGTGTCGATCCGCGCCGCGGCGCTGGTCAGGACACCGTTCTCATAGACGCCGACCACGGCCACCGGGGTGGCGGTCGATTCGGGAGCATTGGAACCGAGGCTGAACTGAACCGTCATAGCTTACTGTCCTGCGAAAGCCCGCCGGGGGTCCGGACAGGCTAGACTTATGGTTTGCCGGCCGGGACTGACGCGGCACGAACCGCCAATTCTATCAAATGCTCAGCATCCTCGACCGTTACTTCCTGCGCGAACTTGCCTACGGGGTGCTCGCGACGGCCATCGTGCTGCTGGTGATCTTCTCCGGCGGTGCCTTTGCGACCGTCTTGCAGAAGGTCGCCAATGGCAGCATCCAGCCCAGCGTGATGTTCGAGGTCCTGGGCCTGCAGATGGTCGACCTGCTCTCGACCCTGCTCCCCATGTCGGCTTTCCTGGGCACCCTGATCGCCCTGGGACGCATGTACCGCGAGAGCGAAATGCACGTGCTGGCCTCCTCCGGCATGGGTCCGCGCGGCATGCTTCGTCCGGTCACCCTGCTGGCCGTGGTCTCCACCATCGTCGTGGGCCTGGTCTCGCTGTGGCTGGGACCGCTATCGGCGCGTACGGCCGACCAGGTCATCGCGGTGGCCAACAAGTCCGTGATCGCCGCCGGCCTCGACGCCGGCCGCTTCACCGAATTGCCCGGCAAGGGCGGCATCATCTTCGTCGATACGCTGAGCCGCGACGGCACGGTACTAGGCAAGACCTTCCTGGCCACCGACCGCACCGATAGCGAAGGCCGGCCGCAGGTACGCGTGATCAACGCGAAGCACGGCAAGATGTACCAGGAAAGCGACGGCCAGAACCGCTTCCTGGCCCTCTACGACGGGTGGCAGTTCGAGATCCCGCTGGCGGGCGACAACTGGCGCCGCATGAAGTACGAGCGCAACGATGCCTCGCTGTCGTCCATCTCCGATGACGACGAAGACACCGATCCGGCCCACGAATCCGCCACGGTCGACCTGTTCAGGAACATCACGGCGGACAACCTGGGCGAACTGGTCTCGCGCTTCGCCGCCCCGGTCAGCACCCTCGTCCTGATGATGATGGTGCTGCCCATGTCGCGGCAGGCGCCACGCGATGCACGCTACGGACGCCTGCTGATCGCCGTGCTGGCCTACTTCATCTACGTGGTGTGGCAGCTGATCGCGCGTGCGCAGATCATCAAGGGCCACCTGCACACCTCGGTTCCCATCTGGGTACTGCACGCCATCGTCTTCGGCGTGGCCGCCTGGTATTTCTGGCGCCAGAACAGCGCGCGACGCGTGAAGGGAGCCCACTGATGGCCTCGTTGACCATCAAGCGCGCCGATCGCCTCATCGGTGCGAGCGTCCTCGGCACCCTGCTGCTGGTCTGGCTGGTGCTCACCGGCTTCGACGCACTGACCCAGTTCGTGCGCCAGCTCGGCAACATCGGCAAGAACGGTTTCACGCTGTACGACGCCATCGCCTACATCATGCTGACGGTGCCGCGGCGCCTCTACCAGATGTTCAGCAATGCGGCGCTGATCGGCGGCCTGCTCGGCCTTGGCGGACTGGCCGCCACGGGCGAGCTGACCGCATTGCGCGCGGCGGGTATGTCGAAGCTGCGTATCGCCGTGTCGGCCGCGGGCGTGATCGCCGTGCTGACCCTCGGTGTCGTCGTCATGGGCGAGACGGTCGGACCATACGGCGACCAGCACGCGCAGGCGATCCAGGTACGCATGCGCTCCAGCAACCTCGGGTCGACCAGTAGCGGCCTGTGGGCCCGCGACGGCGGCAAGATCATCAACGCGAAGTCGGCCATCGCCACGCAGGACGGCGACCGGACCACGGTGAAACTCGTCGACGTCCGCGTGTACTCGTTCACGCCCGATGGCCAGGTCAGCGTCTTCTCGCACGGCGACAGCGCCATCCACGACGGCAACCGCTGGGTCATGACCAACGTGCGCACGACCACGCTGGACGAACAGGGCACGCACTCGTCGCACGAAGACACGCAGACGTGGCAGTCGCGGCTCAACCCGCACGTGCTCGAGCAATCGGTGATCCATCCGGAATACCTCTCGATGGCCGACCTGCGCCGCAACATGCGCTATCTCGAAGCCAACGGCCAGAATCCCGGCGCGTATGCCGTGGCGTTCTGGGGTCGCGCGCTGTTCGCGGTGAACACCCTCGTGCTGGTGCTGTGCGCGATGCCTTTCGCGTTTGGTTCGCTGCGTTCGGGTGGCCTGGGCAAGCGACTGTTCATCGGCATCATTCTCGCCATCGGCTGGTACTTCCTGCAGGGCGCGATGGTCAACTTCGGCACCGTGTACGGCATGCCTCCGCTACTGGCGAACCTGCTACCCACCACCTTGCTTGTCGTGGGCGCCCTCGCCTACTTCAGACGCTTCGGCTAGCGAGCACACCGACTCCAGCGCGGCATCCAGGTCGTCACCCGTCATGGGCTTGCGCAGCAGCGCGTCCATGCCGGCGTCGCGGATCGCGTTCACCTCGTCGCCCGTGGAACGGGCCGTCACGGCGATGATCGGCAATCCTTCCAGGTGCTCCATGCGTCGCACCATGCGCGCCACCTGGAATCCATCGACCACGGGCAGGTCGAGGTCGAGCAGCATGGCGTCGAACGAATCGCACGAGAAAGCCGTCATGGCGGCGAGTCCATCGGCCACCGCCGTCACGGCGTGACCCCGCAGGACCAACAGGCGTTCCATCACCTCGCTGACGACGGGATCGTCCTCGACGAGGAGCAGGCGCTTGCCGCAGGCGGCGCGTGGCGTCGCCATCCCCATGCCGGGACTGTCGCTTGCGCAGGCCTCCAGCGGCACGCGGACCACGAAGACGCTGCCCCGGCCCGGTTCACTGCTGACGCGGATCGTCCCGCCCATGAGGCTGCAAAGCTCATGGCAGATCGCGAGGCCCAGGCCCGAGCCCTGCGCACGCTGCGGTGACCCGCCCTGCTCGAAACGCAGAAACACCCGCTTGCACAGTTCAGCCGACATGCCTGGCCCGGTATCGTTCACCGTCATCACCAGCGCGGCTCCGTCGCGCCCGATGTGCAGCGACACGCCGCCGCGCTCGGTGAATTTCACCGCGTTGTTCACGAGGTTCTGCAGGATCTGCCGCAGGCGGATCGTATCGCCACGGACCGTCGCCGGGACGTCCGCGTCCATCGACGACGAAAGGCCCAGGCCTTTTTTCGCCGCGCCGCCCGCGGCCAGCGCGACTACTTCATCACACACAGTGCGAAGGCAAACGCATTCCGACTCGAGGACGAGGCGGCGCGACTCGATGCGCGTGATATCCAATGCGTCGTTGACGAGACGAAGCAGGGTCGCTCCGGAACGCTGCACGGCTTCCACATAACCGCGCTGCGTTTCATCAAGCGGCGTGCGCGACATCAGTTCGGCCATGCCGAGCACGCCGGTCATCGGCGTACGGATCTCATGCCCCAGCGTGGCCATGAAGTCCGTCTTCGCCGCATTCGCTTCGTCCGCGAGGCGCTTCTGCTGCTCCGCCAGCTTGAGCCGCATGGCCTGGCGCACGCGCCGCCGCGTGCTGGCGACTACGGCGACGGCCACACCGACCACCGCCAGCGCGTAGGCGAGCCACGCCCACCAGCGTAACCAGGGTGGCGCATCCACGACGATCGTGAGGGGCCCGGGCAGCGATCCATTCACCTCGTCGCGTCCCGAGCCGGAAATCACCAGCCGATAGACGCCCGGGTGAAGTGGACCGAAATTGCGCTCGCCGTTCTTGCCCGTGCGCAACACTGTCGTGTCGCCGTCGTGCTCGAGGGCGAAATTGAGATGGTTGCGATCGGGGTTGACGTAGGAAAGCGCGCGTGCCCGGACGATCAGTTCGCGATCGTTCCAGGCGAGATGGAGCGTGTCGTCTTCGATGGTTCGCGGTTGGCGAACACCTTCTCGTGAAGCCGTCGCGCCAAGGACCACGATCGCCGGTGCACGCGTGTGGTCACGCTGGCGGTCGGGGCGGAATCCCACGAGGCCACCCAGCGTGGCGC
>DATNJP010000476.1:0-3000 GCA_035603855.1 Luteibacter sp.
GCGGCCGTCAACGCGTTCAGCGTCAGCAGGTGCAGCGAGGGCGGGCAGTCGATCAGGATGGTGTGGTACTTGTCCGCGATCTTCGCCAGCTGTTCCTTGAGGCGGTGCTCGCGCGCCAGCCCGTCCATCAGCTTGAGTTCGGCGGCGGTAAGGTCGCCATTGCCCGGCAGCAGGTCGAAACCGGCCTCGGTGCGGACCACCACGTCGCCGATGGCGGCCTCGTCGAGCAGCACTTCGCAGCCGTTGGGCTTGGCCAGGTGCTTGTCCACGCCCGAGGCCATGGTGGCATTGCCCTGCGGATCGAAGTCGACGAGCAGCACCTTGCGCTTCGCGGCGGCCAGGGCCGCGGCGAGGTTGACGGAGGTGGTGGTCTTGCCGACGCCGCCCTTCTGATTGGCGACTGCGATAATGCGGGCCATGGAGTACCGGTAGCTGCCGTGCGCGGAAGGGGCGTTAGCGTAGCATCACGCGGGGCCCCGCCCTAGCTGCGCCGGACGACCACCAGATGCCTGTCTCCCTCCACGCCGGGCACCTGAAGCGCATGGATCGCCTCCACCCGGAAGCCGTCGGGGACGCCATCGAGCTCATCTGCCGGGTGCTTGCCCTTCATCGCCAGCCAGACGCCGCCCGGCGCGAGCAGATGGCCGCCCCAGCCGAGCATGTCGGCCAGCGAGGCGAAGGCGCGGGCGGTGATGCATTCGAACGTGCCTTCCACGTCCTCGACGCGGCTCTGCAAGGCACGCCCGTTGGTCAGTTTCAGCGTGCGAATGGCTTCGCGCAGGAAACGGACCTTCTTGCCATTGGAGTCGACCATCAGCACTTCCCGCGCCGGCTCGGCGATCGCCAGCGGAATGCCCGGCAGCCCCGGCCCGGTGCCGAGATCGGCCAGGCTGCGGCCATGGACGTACGGCAGGATCGCCAGCGAATCGACGAGATGCCGCGAGATCATCTCGTCGGCATTGCGGATGGCCGTGAGGTTATAAGCCGAGTTCCAGCGCTCGAGCAGCTCCCGGTAATCGAGCAGGCGCTCGACCGCGCCGTCAGGCAGCGCGACGCCCAGGGCGGCGATGCCGCGTTCGAGTTGGGTCTGCAAGGCTTCGCGCGCGGTCATGCGGCACCGGGATCGTGGGGGGACGACGAGTATGGGATGGTCGACGCGGCGTCGCCAGCCTTCTTGCGACTGGCCGGGCATCGCCTATGATCAGGCGGCATTCGTGAGGGAACGACAATGGATACAGGGACGACGGGGTACGGCCGGAAATACACCAGCACGAAGCACGACGACGAACTGTCGCGTGTCGACTGGCGCGAATTCGAGCGAATGATGGCCCGTTGGTATGCCTCGAGGGGCTACGACGTGGATCACCGCGGCACCGCGTCCAGCGGGCGCAGGACCGATGGCGGCATCGACCTCGTGCTGACGGGGCATGGCGAAAAGGTCCTCGTGCAATGCAAGCACGCCAAGGTGCTGCAGGTGCCCTACACCGAGGCGATGCAGCTTTTCGGGCTCGTCCACGCCGAGAAGGCCGACAGGGCCATCCTCATCACGACGGGCGAATTCACCCGGGAAGCCCTGCGTAAGGCCCGCAAGGTCGGCCAGCTGGAGATGATCGACGGCAAGGAGCTCCGTCGTCGTCTTGGACCCGACATCGCGTGGCTGCGCGACGGGGCTGCGGAGCCCGTGCCTACGCCTCAAGCGCCTCAATCGCCTCCGACCGCCGACGCGCGTTCGATCGAACGGGACGCCGCCTCCCGAGACCGTCGCCGCGCCGATGGCACCGATGGCACCGATGGCACCGGCCGATGCTGCCGCACCGAAGCCGGCGGTCGCACGGACCGTGCCCCCGCGGCGAGCGCCGGTAGTCCACGAGGCTTCCGCCAATGCCGGCGCTCCTTCGCGTAAGCACCATGCGGACACGGCAGTCGCCGCAGCGAGATCGACAAAAGCCCCCGACGCTCCCCCGGCGACGATGAGCGAACCGGTCATCTACAAATCGAGCGACATGAGTGACGCGGAGTACGCGGCCTGGAAGCTACGCAAGGCGCGCCGCGAGCAGCAGGTCGTGGATGAACCGGCTCAGTCCACCGGTACGGCGACGCTCGAAGCGACGCAGCCGTCCGTCGAAAGGCCGGGCGCGGAAAGTGCGCCCGTGCCGATGCGGACCATGCAGGTGATCCTGCGTACGAACCGGAAATAGGCGATCAGGCGGCGTCGAGTTCGACGCGGGTCACCAGCATGCCGCGGGCGCGCAGCGAGCCGTTCATGGTGTGCTTGAGCTGGGTGCCGACGGCGCGGCGGTCGGCCGAGTGGCCCGTGGCGTTGTCGCGCAGCGCGGCCACGGCGTTGCTGCGGATCAGCTCGGGCGCCTCGTCGATCACTTCGTCGGCGACTTCCGGCTCCAGCACCTGCCAATAGACAGTGCCGCCTTCGAAACGCAGCACCTGGCCGCCGAGGTCGATCTTGTGGGCGACGCGGTCGATCATGGGCAGGACCACGTGGGTGCCGGCGGCGAGCAGCGCGGGCGAGCGGCCGAGACGGCGAACGCTGTAGACCTGGCCTTCGGGAATGCGTCGAATCGAGACCGCCGCGAGAACGGAGGCAACGAGGGTCATGGCAATGAGGGCGGTGGTCAACATGGCTGCTACATCAGTCGGTTATCGGCTTTTCCTGTCGCATCGCACAGCGAGACGCTGCATGACGGTGATCGGTAGGTGGTTAATTCTAATTTAACAGGGCGGTTAACGCTAGTTTTACCAACCCTCCATGTTCAGTTAGCGGACGGTTTGGTCAAAACTTGAGCAACTCGTCAACCAGGAGTGGCAGAAAGAACAGAAACAGGTAGGCTTGGCGGTCCGTTGAACATGGCAAGGAACTGCCGAATGTGCATCGAAGCGAGCTTTCCCCGGCTCGATGGGGCCACCACAGCCACCTATGTCGCCGCGCTGATCGAAGCGGGGTTCAAGTCGGCGTCGGCCGCGATCGCGGAAGGCCTGCGCCTG
>DATNJP010000477.1:0-6027 GCA_035603855.1 Luteibacter sp.
AGGCGGGAAAGGTCGAGCAGCTCGCCGAAGAGGTGGTCGAGCGACTCGACGCATTCCTGGATATGCGCGATGCGGTTCAAGCGCACCGGGTCGTACTCGTCCACGGCAAGGCCGGATGAGAAAAGCGTAAGGGCATACAGCGGCTGGCGCAGGTCGTGCGACGCGGCGGCGAGGAAGCGTGCCTTGGCGACGCTCGCGGCTTCCAGTGCCGCGTTCTTCCGGGCCAGTTCCTCGGTGGCCGTGGCGATTTCCCGCTCCATGCCGATCTGCGCATGCAGCAACTTGGAGGCGGCGCCATTGAAGCCGCGCTGGAGGTCGCCGATCTCGGTGTCGTCGGTGACCGGGACGACCACGGTCCGGTCGCCGAGGCCAAGCTGGCGCACCGCGATGGCCAGGTTGCGCAACGGGGCGCTCAGCCAGCGCGCGGTCGACCAACCGATCATCGCCGCGATGAGCAGGCTGAGTGCCAGCCAGATAAGGGCGTTGTGCACGCTGGCGCGCTGCGCGGCGATGGCATCCTCGACGCTCACGTCCACCGTGACGGAACCGACCACGCGGCGCGACACGGGATCGAGCACTTCGCGCGCGACGGTGAGGCTGTCGTCATCCGCGCCGATCGAACCGTTCACGCGGTCGGCGATGATCTCGCCGTCACGGTCGCTGATCCGCACCCGGGACACCTGGGGCAACTGCACGATGGATTGCGCGATGCGTCCGATCTCGCGCCGTTCGCCCGTCCGCAGCGCATCGCCGGATATCGACGACGCCTGCTGCGCGATCGCGTCCGCGGTGGAACGACCCATCTCGTGAAGGGTGTCCATCTGGTGGCGCGTGAGCAGGGTGACCAGCAGGATCGCGCTGATCGCGGTGGGAACGAGGGCGACGCAGGTCAGGCGCTGCACAAGCGAAGTGCGGCGCCAGACTTTTTCCAACCATGGAGTGGACACGTCGCGCATGCAGTTCCCCGGGGCCCGCCCTTCCCGGACGGTGCGAGCGTACAGCCTAGCGCAGAAGGGACGCCGGGCGTCAGTCGTGGCGGTGAAAACGCGAGCGGACCGTCTTCACGATCAGCGGCAGGATGGTCAGCAAGGTGAAGGCCCCGAGCGGCAGCAGGATCCTGCTGTCCAGGAAACTGGCGGCGGTCACGCCCGTGCCGCTGGCGAAGGTCTCGCCGAGGCCGGCGCCCACCGAGCTTTCGATAAAGAGCGACACGGTGCCGCCGAGCCAGGTCGCGCCGATGAACAGCCAGAGCGGGCAGCGCAGCCATGCCAGGGCCACCGTCATGGCGCCCAGTGGCACCACGGGAATGAAGCGCAGGGCCAGCGTGTAGGTGACGGGATGCGCGGCATAGCCCTGGCGCAGCTTTTGCGCAAGCGCGGGCGGCTCGCGTTTTCCCGCGCCGAAGGCATAGCGGCTGGCCAGGAAGAGCAACAGGGAGCCAAGCACCAGCGCGACGGAGGAGAGCGCTGTCCCCTCGGTCACCCCGAACAGCAGGCCGCCGGCAAGCACGATCACGATCGTGCCGGGAACGCCCGTGGCGATGGCAAGGGTGAGCACGCCGGTATAGGTGAGGCGGGACGTCAGGGGATGCGCCGCGATGGCTGAGCGCAGCACGCCTTCTTCAGCGAGCAGGTGATGCGGACTGAAGCGCTCCAGCGCCCCGCTGGCCAACAGCGTGGCGCCGGCGAGCAACAGGATGCCGAGCGGAAGGACGGCGCGCCAGCGATTCATCGGGCGCGCCCCGTGCTCAATATGCGACGCCCGATTCGCCGTAACGGCGCAATACCTCGCGTGCCTCGTCGCGACGGATGTCACGGCGCACCGCAATGCCACGGCGCTCGAGTTCGCCGATCCAGTCCGCCGGCAGCGGACCTTCATCGAACGTCGTCAGTGCTTCGACGTCCTCGGAGCGTGCGCCGATCAACAGTTCGTCGATGCCTGCCCACACCGTCGCGCCGAAGCACTGGCAGCACGGTTGCGAGCTGGTGGCGAGGATGAATCGACCACCATCCTCGTTGAGGCGAAATCGCTGGAGGCGCTGCTGCGCGGTCATGTACGCCATGATTTCCGCATGGGCCACGGAGCACGAGTGAGGCACCACGCGATTCACGCCGACCGCCACGATGCGGTCGTTGCCGTCGAACACCACAGCGCCGAACGGGCCGCCGGTCGCGAGATCGACGTTGCGCGAGGACAGTTCGATCGCGAGACCGACCTTGGCCTCGTCGCCTGCGTAGATGGCCGAGGTCTCCACCGCCTCATGCACCCAGGCGGGCAGGGTGAGGTGGACCTGTGCGTACAGCATCAGGCCTTCGCCGCCCAGGAGTCGCGCAGCGTCACCACGCGATTGAACACCGGCGCGTCGTGCGTGTGGTCGTGCATGTCGGCGACGAAGTAGCCCAGGCGCTCGAACTGCAGCCGGTCTTCACGCGCCGCGCCAGCCGCGGCGGGCTCGACGAAGCCGTGCACGATGCGGCGCGAGTTCGGGTTGATGTGGTCCTTGTACGTCTTGCCGTCGCTGTCGTCGTCCGGATCGGTGACGTCGAAGAGGCGATCGTAAAGTCGCACGATGGCCTTCACCGCGTCGCGCGCACTGACCCAGTGAATGGTGCCCTTCACCTTGCGGTCGGCACCGGGCATGCCACTGCGGGTGTCGAGGTCGAGCGTGCAGCGCAGCTCGACGATCTCGCCCGAGGCATCCTTGATCACTTCGTCGCAACGCACGATGCCGACGCCGCGCAGGCGTACTTCGCCTTCCGGCTTCAGTCGATGGAAGCCCTTCGGCGGCACTTCGGCGAAGTCGTCGCGCTCGATCCACAGTTCGCGCGAGAACGGCACGCTGCGTGTGCCGAACGACTCGTCCTTCGGGTGATTGGGGAAGGTGAGCGATTCGGTGTGCGATGCGTCGAGGTTGGTGATGACCAGCTTCAGCGGATCGATGACGGCGAGGCGGCGTGCCGCCGTACCGTCCAGGTCGTCGCGCACGGCGCCTTCCAGCACGCTCATGTCGATGACGCTGTTCTGCTTGCTGACGCCGATGCGTTCCCAGAAGAGGCGGATGCCCGCGGCCGTGAAACCACGGCGACGCACGCCGGCGATCGTCGGCATGCGGGGATCGTCCCAGCCGTCGACCAGGTTCTCGGACACGAGCGTGATGAGCTTGCGCTTGCTCATCACCGTGTAATTGAGGTTGCCACGCGAGAATTCGATCTGTCGCGGCTTGCTGGGTACCGTCGGCAAGCCGGCCTTGACCAGCGGCTCCCACAGTTCCGGGTCGTTGGCGAGGTCGACCTTGTCCACGCACCAGTCATAAAGCGGGCGATGGTCTTCGAACTCCAGCGTGCAGAGCGAATGCGTGATGCCTTCCAGCGCGTCCGACAGCGAATGCGCGAAGTCGTACATCGGATAGATGGGCCACGCATCACCGGTGTTCTGGTGGTGCACCTTGCGCACGCGGTACAACGCGGGGTCGCGCAGGTTGATGTTGCCGGAGGCCATGTCGATCTTCGCGCGCACGGTCTTGCTGCCGTCGGGGAATTCGCCCGCACGCATGCGCTGGAAGAGATCGATGTTCTCCTCGATCGAACGGTCGCGATAGGGCGAATTGCGGCCGGGCTCCGTGAGCGTGCCGCGGTACTCGCGCACTTCGTCGGCGCTGAGATCGTCCACATAGGCCACGCCCAGGCGGATCAGCTTCATCGCGGCGCGATAGAACACCTCGAAATAGTCGGAGGCGTGGCGCAGTTCCGCCCACTCGAAGCCCAGCCACTTCACGTCGCGCTGGATGGCTTCGACGTACTCGACGTCTTCCTTCGACGGGTTGGTGTCGTCGAAGCGGAGGTTGCAGGTGCCCGCGAACTCGCTGGCCAGGCCGAAGTTCAGGCAGATCGACTTGGCGTGCCCCAGGTGCAGGTAGCCGTTCGGCTCCGGCGGGAAGCGCGTGTGGATCACCGTGTGCTTTCCGGAGGCCAGGTCCTCGCGGACGATCTGGCGGATGAAGTGCTGCTGCAGGACGGGCGTTTCGGTCGACATCTCGAGGGACTCGGCGGGTGGGGCGCGGCAAACGTCCGAGTTTACCTTTCTTGCGGTCGTGGCGCTTGCCGTGGGCTTGGTTCGCGGGGTAGCTTGGGGCCATGCGCATCGCCTACCACGCCGAAAGCCTGATCGACGCCCACCTGGTGAAGGACGCGCTCGAACGGGCGGAGATCCCGGCCTTCATCGCCGGCGAGTTCCTCACGGGTGCGGTGGGCCAGCTGCCGGCACGCGATTTCCTTGCCGTGATGGTTCCGGACGCGGCGGCCGAGGCGGCCGAGGGTATCGTCCGCATCATCGATGCCCAACTGGCCGAGGCGCGTGCCGCGGCGGCCGCCGACGACGACTTCGACGCGATTACCCTCCCGGCCTGAGCCGTCCGCGTCACCTTCCAGGATTCCCATGCAGGCCATTTTCGATCTCGTCCGCGACGTGCCGGACTTCCCGCGTCCGGGCATCATGTTCAAGGACATCACCCCGTTGCTCGCCGATGCCCATGCCTTCGGCGCATGCATCGACGCCCTGTGCGAACCGTGGCGCGGACAGCAGGTAGGCGCCGTCTGCGGCATCGAATCGCGTGGTTTCATCTTCGGCGCGGCCATGGCCCGTGCGCTGAACGCGGGTTTCGTCCCACTGCGCAAGGCCGGCAAGCTGCCGCCGCCGGTGGTTGGCGTGGACTATGGCCTGGAGTACGGGCTGGACCGCCTCGAGATCGGGGCGGGCGCGCTGCAGCCCGGCGAGCACGTGATCGTCGTCGACGATGTCCTGGCCACGGGCGGCACGCTGGAGGCGGGGCGCCGGCTTGTCGAGCGCCTGGGCGCCGAAGTGCTCGGCGCCAGCGTGGTGATCGAACTGGGCAGCCTGAAGGGCCGCTCGAAGTGGCCGGCATCGTTGCCGCTACACACGCTGCTGACCTGCTGAGGCCGTTTCGCCGGGTCAGTGGGCCTCGTGGATGTCTTCCACCAGGACGATCTCGCAGCCACCCGCCCCGGTGTCCTCGCGTGACAGCGACGTGTTCCAGTGCCAGCCGTCGTCTCGCCTGACGTCGACCAGGAACCCCTCGAACTGGATCACTTCCCCCGGCCGTACTTCGCGAAGCTCGCGAGCGGCGGCGTCGTTCGCGGGGATCATGTGCATGTTCGCGCTGGAATCCTCGATCTCGTGCCGCGGGATCGGGTAGTTGTCCGTGTACCAGTAGTAGAAGCGGTTGGACTGCGAGATGCGGATGCGATCGAGCACCGTGTTGTCGGACATCCGTCCCCAGCCCATGGCGAGGTCGGTAGGCGCGATCGGCGAAAGGTCGTCGAGCTGGTAGTCCTCGCGCGAGAGGACGCGGCCGGTCATTTCGAAGGTAGCGCGGGGCTTCAGCGTGAAATGGCCGCGCGTGAGCGTGACGCCATTGCCGATGTCTTCCTGGCTCGGTACGCCGTCGGCCAGCACGCCCGGTGCGTTATGCACGGGACGATGCTGCCACCAGGAGTACGCGCCCCAGCCGCAGAGCAGGAGCAGGACGACGAGCCAGACGCGCATTCAACCAAACCGTCAGGGAGAGGGAACGGCAACGGTTGGCGCGGCTTCCGGTTGACCGATGGCGAATCCGTGGGTGTTGAAGAGCTCGGCCGGAACGTCGCGAATAATCGCGGCCAGGGCCTCGAAAAACGGCGTCATGGCGGAACTCTTGCGCCACAGCATGGCGATGCGCCGGCTCGGTGCGGGTGCCTCGAATTCGATCAGGCTGACGTTCGGCGACTGCGCCACCGGGGGCTTCACCGCCAGCGCCGGCAGCAGCGTGATGCCCACGTTGGCCGATACCATCTGCCGCAACGTTTCCAGGCTGGTGGCGCGGAAACCGGACTTTTCGCCGGCACCGGCGAGGTGGCACACCTCCAGCGCCTGGTCGCGCAGGCAGTGACCGTCCTCGAGCAGCAGCAGGTTCTGCTGCGAAAGGTCTTCCATGCGCAGGGAGGCGCGCGAAGCCAGTGCATGGCCGCTGGG
>DATNJP010000478.1:0-8156 GCA_035603855.1 Luteibacter sp.
GCTGAGACAGGATGTCGAATCGGAAACCTCCGGGGGGACGCCGACCCGGGCCGAAGGCCATTGATACACGGCGGCGGTAGCCGCCCTCCTTTCCGGGTCGCCGGAGGCGTGGCCCCGAGGGTGACCCCCGCCGGCTCTTACCGCGTCGCCGAACGCACGGCGAGCGAAACGCGAGGCCGAAGGCGAGCCCGCCCCAGCAAACAAGAACCCGAGAACCCACATAGCCATCTTTCCATCTGGATGGAAAGATATTTATACTGCGGACATCCACGCGAGATCGCCCATGCCCGCTATCAGCTTCGAATTCTTCCCGCCCAAGACCGACGAACAGCGCGAGCAGCTTGACGCCGCGGTCGCCCGTCTCAAGGGCCACGCGCCGGACTACGTCTCGGTGACGTTCGGCGCGGGCGGCTCCACACTCAGCTACACCGATGAAACCGTGAAGCGCCTGCGTACCGAACACGGTCTGTCGGTGGCGCCCCACCTGTCGTGCATGGGCGGGACGCGCGCCGAAATCGCCGCGCTGCTCGACGCGTACAAGGCCACGGGATGTCGTCGCATCGTCGCCCTGCGTGGCGACCTGCCCTCGGGCATGGCGACCCCTGGCGACTTCCGCTACGCGGCGGAACTGGTGGCCTTCATCCGCGAGCACAGCGGGGACCACTTCCACATCGAAGTGGCTGCCTACCCGGAAACCCATCCCCAGGCGGAAAACGCCCTCGCCGATCTGCGTCACTTCAAGGCGAAAGTGGACGCGGGCGCCGACGGTGCCATCACGCAGTACTTCTTCAATCCCGATGCCTATTTCCGCTTCGTCGACGATGTCGCGAAGCTAGGCGTGGGCATTCCGATCGTGCCCGGCATCATGCCGATCGCGAACTTCAGCCAGCTGAGCCGGTTCTCCGAGCAATGCGGCGCGGAGATCCCGCGCTGGATCGTGAAGCGCATGCAGGCTCATGGGGACGATGCGGCGTCCGTCCGCCAGCTCGGTGCCGATGTGGTGGCGGAGCTGTGCCAGCGGCTGCTGGACGGCGGTGCCCCGGGCCTGCACTTCTATACGATCAACCGTGCCAGGGCCACGATCTCGGTGCTGGAGCGTCTCGCCGCGCGGTAAACGTGCGCGCCGTCACCCTTCGCTGAAGCGCGGACGGAGATGATGGCGCACCGCTCGCCACCGTGTTCCGCTCCGTGATCCGCGCCATCGCCCTGTTCGTCCTGCTTTTCCTCGCCCTGCCCGCCGCCGCGCAGACCGCGATCTATCGTTGCGTCGGCACCGACGGGCGACCGGTCTTCAGCGACCAGCCCTGCACCAGCGTGGGTGCCACCTCCGTGATGCCCGCCTCGGCGAGCAGCGCGCTGGTGGACGCGCCCAGCGGACCCTCCGCCGGATTGCTTTGCGCGAAGGACCTCGCGGAACTCCGCGACGGCGTGGCGCAGGCCTTCGCGTCCCGCAGCGCCAACCGCATCGGTGGGCTGATCCTCTGGAACGGCTACGGCACCGGCGGCGCCGTGGACAATCTGCGCGCCATGGAGACCCTCGTCAGGCAACCCCTGGTCTCACTGGAGGGGAGCGAGGGTGCCGGCATCGACGCGGTGACCTCGGGTCCGGGCGGCGACGGCTCGACCCGCCGAGCGCACTTTGGCGTGGTACGCGATTCCGGCTGCCTCTGGCTCCGCCCACCGGGCTAACGGAGGCGCTCCATCCGCCCCCGCACTGACGCATCGCGCCATGTGACAGCCCCCCGTACCCGTTATCATGGGCGGTCCCCTCCGGAGCGCACTCATGTCGCAGAACTACCCCGAATGGATCTGGCAGAACGGTCAGATCAAGCCGTGGCGCGAAGCCACCGTCCACGTGATGGCGCATGCGCTGCACTACGGCTCGTCGGTGTTCGAAGGCATCCGCAGCTATGAAACGCCGCAGGGCGCGGCGATCTTCCGTCTCACCGACCACCTGAAGCGCCTGTTCCTCTCGGCGAAGATCTACGACATCGAGATCCCCTACACGATGGACGAGCTGGCCGAGGCCTGCCGTGACGTCGTGAAGAAGAACGACCTCAAGGCGGCCTACCTGCGTCCCGTGGCCTTCCGCGGTCTGGGTGGCTTCGGTCTCTCCGCCGAGTGCCCCACCGACGTGGCCGTGGCCACGTGGCCGATGGGTCCCTACCTCGGACCCGAGGCGTTGCAGAACGGCATCGACGCCTGCGTGTCGAGCTGGCAGCGTTTCGCACCGAACACGATCCCGGCGGGTGCCAAGGCCGGCGGCAACTATCTTTCCGGCCAGCTGATCGCGCGTGAAGCACGCCGTCTCGGCTTCGGCGAAGGCATCGCCCTGGCCTCGACGGGCCTGCTCAGCGAAGGCGCGGGCGAGAACCTGTTCCTCGTCTTCGACGGCGCCCTGCACACGACGCCCGCCAGCGCCTCGATCCTTTCGGGCATTACCCGCCACACCCTGATGACGCTCGCCCGCGATGCCGGCATCGAAGTGATCGAGCGCGACATGCCGCGCGAGTACCTGTACCTCGCCGACGAAGTGCTGATGTGCGGCACGGCGGCGGAAGTCACCCCGATCCGCTCGGTGGACGGCAAGAAGGTTGGTAGCGGCAAGGGAGGCCCGATCACGCGCCACCTGCAGGACCTGTACTTCGGCCTGTTCAACGGCAAGACGGACGACCGCTGGGGCTGGCTCGAGTCGCTGTAAGACAACACCCCCCCTGTAAGCCGCAGGATCGTCGCGCTACGATCCTGCCGCCAGGGAGACGCCAACTCGGACTGGCTCATCGACAGGGGAAAAAACATGAAGTGGAATCATCTCGCCGCCGCAGCGGCGATCGCGGCCGTGTCCTTGCTCAGCGGCTGTGCAAGCGTCCAGAAGGCCGATCGAAACGCCAGCATCCAGGCCAAGACGTTCGCTCCATTGCCCGATAAGGCCGTCGTTTATGTCTACCGCGACGAGCTGCTGGGTGGCGCTATCAAGATGCCGGTGAAAGTCGACGACCTCGTAGCCGGACAGACGGGCCCGAAGAGCTTCCTGCAACTTGCGCTTTCCCCGGGACATCACACCATTGCTTCGCTCAGCGAAAAGGACGTGGCCCTGCCGATCGATGTCGAGGCCGGAAAGTCTTACTACGTATGGCAGGAGGTCAAGATGGGTGTCATGGTCGCGCGCAGCGCCCTGCACCTCGTCTCGGCCGACGTCGGGCAGTCTGGCATCCGCAAGTGCGATCTACTGCAGACCGAGGCACCATCGCTTCGCATGCCGCCGGCAGCGAACGGTACGATCATGTAAGCCGGTGACGTCGGCGTCCGTCGTCGACGCGTGCCCCGGCACGCCGACGCCGACCGGGATCGCCTGCACTGGCGGTCACGGTGAGGAAGCGTCGCCGCAGGGATGAGCATGCGAAGGCCGCTCCTGCCGAAAGGCGGGAGCGGCCGGTTGCTTAGTTGCAGAAGCCGTTCGGGTAAGACGACGAATGGTAAGCGTAGAGCCAGCTGGTCTTGCCGCCGTCGTTGGCGATGTTCCAGCCGTTGCCGATCGAGCCGATCGCCGTGTTCAGCGTCTGCGAGCGCGTGAGCACCGGCGTGGTGAAGTACTTGTCCTCATCCGCATCGACGCGGAACGACAGTTCGGCCAGGGCCGGGGCGGATGCGCCGTTGATGTACCACAGCGTCAGCGTGAACTCGGCTACGGACTCGCCGATGTCGGATTCAGGACCGTCGTATTCCTGCTGGGTCACGGTGACACCGGCCACGGGCGAGAGCGAGGCGCTGGAGATATCCGACAGCGCCGATGCGCCCGGGAACTGCTTGATCAACGCCGAGACGGTCGTCGGCGTGGTGCTGGCGTCCTGCTTCGTCGAATGCGCGAGGACGAGGCTGCCGGGGGTGACGTCGGTCTCGAGCTTGGTCTCCTTGTTCTTTCCCGAACCGGAGACATCCGTCCAGTAGGACAGCTCTTCATCCGGATGGCGGAACTTGAACTGGATGTCGTCGCTGTCACCCGCGCGTGTGCGCACCGAGTAGCCGCGGTTCATGAGCGAGCAGCTGTGCGGTGTGTCGTAGTAAGCCAGCGTGTCGCGATCGCCGGCGCTGAATCCACCCGTGATCGTCTTGTCGAAGTTGAGCGCCGACAGGCGGGCCGAGACATCGTGCAGGAGCGTCGCCGCGGCGCTCGTCGGATTGCTGGCGAAGCGCGAGGCATCGAGCAGCACCTTGTATTCCTTGCTGTCGACATAGGCCGGCGTGTTGGCGTGGCTGGCGGTGGCGCCAACCAGCAACGTGGCCGACAACAGCGAAAGAACCGTACGTTTCATCATGCGCATAACCCTTCAGTGGTGGTTGGAGGCGGCGGTGGAACGCATGCCCGGCAAGGTCAGCCGGTACACGAGAATGCGGTTGTCGTTATCGATGTCCGAGTCGCAGCGCTGGCCATCCATGACGCAGTGCTTCGCGATGAAGTCGTTGTCATTGCCGACGAGCAGGAACACATCGTCGGGGTGCGCGGGATCGAGCGCGGGGACGATATCCATCGCCTCCCATTTTTCCGAAAGCATTGCCGTACCTGGCCGGTCGCGCTCGATCGAAAGACCGAAGCGTGAAAGATCCGCGGGATCGAGCAGGTTCACGAGCGGCTTCCACGTCGCCAGGCGGATATCGGTGCGCAGGTCACCGTCCTGACCCAGCACCGGTGTGGTGGACGTTTCGTAGGCGGTACCGGCGAGATTGGTCGCGCCCGCGATATCCACAAGCAACACGCTCTTGAACACGATGGGCTTGCCTACTTTGGCGCCGTAGCCGCTACCGTCGCGCGCCAGCATGAGGAAGCGATGATCGTCGATGACACGGATCTCGCTCTGCGCGGCGGTCTTGTTTGGCTTCCCACCGTCGCCCTTGTCGTCATAGGCGGGCAGGCGGACCACGTAGTGCCCGATGGGTTGTCGCGGCACGGCGGTGCGGCTCACGTCGTAGACGAGCACGCGGGTCAGCGTGCGGCCCGCCGCGTCGCCCGGCATGCTGTCCTGTACCAGTGCGCTCTGTAGCGCCACGAACAAGCGCTTGCCGTCCGGTGACAGGGCCATGCCCTCGACGCCCTGATTGTTGCGTCGCCCCGTTGCCGGGGCGCGTAACGACGTGAAGTCAGGCTTGCCGTCTGCGTTCAGCGGCTGCACGGCTCGCGGCGGCACGATGACACCCGTAAGCCTGCCCTTCGCGTCGAAACGGTAGACGTTCGCTGCGTACTCGTCACCGATGTAGAAACCGCCATCCTTCGTGAATTGCAGCGATTCCGCGTCGAGCGATATCTTGCCCGCCCCGACCCCCTTCGCGGGCGATGGCAGCACGATGCCGCGCTCCGTTCGCAGGCCATCGCGGGGCTCGGCGCCGGTGAAGGGCTTGCCGTCGAAGTCGCGAAGCTCGCGGCCGCCGTCGGGGGTGAGGGTGAGCATCGCCGCTGAAGCGGCTCCCACAACAGCGCGCCCATTCCCCCCTGCGACAGCACCCCTTGCGACGGCACCCCTTGCAGCAGTAGTCCCTGTGGCAGCGACCCCTGCAGCAATAGTCCCTGCGACAGCGGGCCCTGCAGCAACATTCCCTGTGGCAGCGGTATCCATGGGAGCGGGGGCCGCGGAGTTGGCCCTTGTGGGAGCCGCTTCAGCGGCGATGGGTGCTCGCGACACCACCACGCTGATGCGAAACCGATGCAGCCGCCCCCGGTAATCGAAGAACACATCGTGCTCGGGATCGTTCCTGCCACGATCGGGCAACGTCCAGAGGACGCCCGTATACGTATCGCCCTCGCGCTTCCAGCTACCTGGCTGAACCATCAACGAGGAGAACGACCCCAGCGTGTCACCAAGGAAGTCGACCGTCCCCGCCGGCAAGGAGCCGGCAGCGACGAGTCCGTGGTCGACGTACGTCGTGCCGCCTACGTCAATGGAGCGCGGCAACGGCGTCGAGGCGATGTCCGGCACGCGCACTTCGCCGGTCTGCGCCGCGGCGCTCCCGAGGAGGAACGTGACGGCGAGACCGGCGAAGGCGCGGCTCATCAGAAGCGCACGTCGAGGGTGGCAAAGTACTGGCGCGGCGCCGACGCATGGAATACGTAGGCGGTGCCGCTGGGATCGCTGGGCACGAACGCGCTCGAATCGAAGTTGCTCGCGTAGCGCTTGTCACCCAGGTTGGTCACGTTGAGCGAGAGGCGGACATCCTTCGCGACCGAGACCGGGCCGAAGTCGTAACCGCCGGACAGGTCCCACGTGGTGAAGCCGCCGAAGCCCTGGTCGTTCGTGTACGTGTAGAAACGCTTGCCGGTGTACTTGCCGCGCAGCGAAGCGAACCACGGACCCTCGTTCCAGTCGATCTGCGTGGCGAACAACTTGGTCGGCGTGTCCGTCTGGATCTTGCCCTTGGTGTGCTGGATCACGCCGGCCTGCAGGTAATCGCTGGCGTACGTGGAGCGGTTGTAGGAGGCCGAGTTGTACCAGCGGATGTGGTCAGTCGGCGTCCACACGAAGGTCAGCTCGACGCCGTGGCTGTCGACACCGCCCACGTTGTAGAAGCGATTGCCGCAGGTCGGGCCCACCGGCTGGCGCGAGTCGCAGGGGTTGTACTGCAGCAGGCGGTTATCGAAGCGCACGTTGTACACGGCGGCCGATGCAGCCACGGAGCCGGTCTCGATACGGTAGCCCGCTTCGAGGCTGCGCGACTTCTCCGGCTTCAGGTCGCCCTGCGTGTCCCACACCGATTGCGCGACGGCCTGCGGGCCCAGCTTGAAGCCGCCCTGGAACATGGCGATGTTCTTGGCGAAGCTGGCGAACACTTCCTGGCCGTCCGCGACCTTGTAGCGCACGCCGAACTCCGGCAACAACGCCTTGCTGGCACTCAGCTTGCCGCTGGCGAACTGGTTGTTCGACTTGGGGCTGATCGGCTGCACGGCATCGCCCGGCAGCGCCGTGGCCTGCGAGGTCACGTGCGGGCTCTTCACGCCGACGTCGATCGTCAGCGCGTCGTTGAGGAAGCGCATCGTGTCCTGCAGGAAGGCCTGGCGGGTATTCCACACCGTACGCTGGTCGAACACACCGAGATCCGGCGTGGTGTCGATCGGTCCGCTGAGATCGCGCGGGCCGGTCACGTAGCTGCTGTAGCGCGAAGCGCTGGACACGTTGTGCTCGTACCAGACGCCGCCTTCGATGTGCTGATTGGCGAAGTCCCACGCGGCGGAAAGGATCGCACCGGTGCGATTGATCGTGTAGAGCGTGTTGCGGAAGATGATCGGCAACTGCTGCGGCGTGCCCGGATACGAGTACGTGCCGCTGTTCCAGTTGTGACCCTCACCTGCGTCCTCGTGGTGATACACCTGCGCGTGGATCGTCACCGAATCGCTCGGGAAGAAGTCACCGGCGAGATAGTAGAGATCGTCGTTACGCAGGATCTGTCCGGCGGTGAATGCACCGTCCGCGTCCTGGTCGGCGCCGCTCTTGTCGCAGAGCTTCGCGTTGAGCGTACCGGCGTTGCAGTAAGCCTTGCCGACCGCGCGCTGCCAGTTCGGCGCGTAACCACCCCAGTCCCAGCCGAGGCCACGGGCCAGCTCACTCTTCGACAGGTAGAAATAATCGGCCTGCGACGTGCGCGAGGTATCGGCGAAGCCCGTCAACCGGCCCCAGTCGAAGTCCCACACGGCCTTGCCGTTGAACTGTTTCGTGGTCGAACCGTTGTAGGCGCTCTGGTTGTTGAACAGGTCCGAGGTGGTGCGCGCTCCGGACAGGTACATCGAGAAACCGTGGTACTCGCCGGTGTCGAAGCGTGCGAAGGTGTGGCGATTCTGGTCGCTGCCGAAGCTCTGCACGACGCGTCCGCCCATCGTCTTCAGCGGATCGCTGGAGCTATAGGCGACGGTGCCACCGAGGTTGCTCGTGGAAGGCGTGCCGAGGTTGCCGATACCTTCGGAGAGTTCGGCGCCGGCGAAATTCTCGGAGATCAGCGCACGGTTGATCGAAAGGCCGTTGTAGTTGTTGTAAGCGCTGTCACCGAGCGGCATGCCGTCCAGCGTGTAACCGAGACGCGTGCCGCTGAAGCCACGCAGGCTCAGGGTCATCGACTGTTCGTTGGTGCCCAGCGCATCGACCGACTGCGCGTTCACGCCTGGCAGTACGTTCAGC
>DATNJP010000479.1:0-5613 GCA_035603855.1 Luteibacter sp.
GTTCAACAGCGACGTCTTGCCCGAACTCGTCCCGCCGGAAACCAGGATGTTGCAGCGTGAGCGCACCGCCGCTTCCAGCAACGCGCGCACGGGCTCATCGAAGCACCCGAGCAGCACCAGCTCGGCCGGCGTGAACGGCTCTTTGCGGAACTTGCGGATCGACACCATCGGGCCGTCGACGGCCAGCGGCTCGATCTCCGCGTTCAGCCGGCCACCGTCGGGGAGGCGCGCATCGACCATGGGGCTGGAGTCGTCCAGCCGCCGGCCCAGCGGGGCGAGGATGCGGCGGACGATACGCAGCAGGTGGCGGTTGTCGCTGAAGCGGACCGCGACCTTCTCGAGGATGCCACCGCGCGACACATAGACGTCGCGATAGCCGTTGATCAGGATGTCCTCGACACTGCCGTCGCCGAGCAGGTCGTCCAACGGCCCGAAGCCCGTCAGCTCCCTCACCAGTGCCCGGGCGATCTTGTGCATCTCCGATTCGTTGATCGGGATGCGCCACTCCTGCACGAAGGCTGCCGTCTCCACGTCGACGTACTTGCTGATGGTCTCGGTCGACCACGCGCCGATGTCGAGGTGACGATCCTCGATCCGGTCGAGCAGGTGCTCGTGCGCGGCCGCGATCACGTCCTGGTACTGCTGGGTCTGCTCGAACGGCAGGCCACTGTCATGCGGCATGAGGCTCAGGTCCATCGATGCACTCCCAGCATGTCAATCAGGCGATGCAGGCGCGAATGATGGCGGTCGTGGCCGATGACCGAGGGATTCGACGACAGGTTCGCCAGCAATGGCCAAAGTGCACGGACGTAGCGGTCGTTGCGTTCCGTCTCGTGCAGCAGCTTGCCGACACCCGCGCTTTCGCGCAGCGCGCGGGTGCGCTCGGGGATCACCGCGAGCAGGGGCAGTTCGAATCGGTCGGCCAGCTGTTGCGGGCTCAGGCCATCGACATCGATGTAGCGATTGATCACGAGGCGGAGCTTGTCGCGCGGTATGCCCTGTTGCTGGAGTCGCCGCAAGGTGACATCCAGCGAGAAGACAGCCCCGACGCTCTGATCCGCGACCAGCCAGATGTCGTCGGCGGTCTCCAGCATCGGTGACGGACGATCGCCTTCATCCGCGCCACCCAGGTCGATAAGGACCAGCTCGAACAGGCTCCTGAGGCGTTGCAGCAGCAACTTCACGTCGCTGTCCGGCAGTGCGCGTGGGCCGGCGTGTGGCGAATGGGAAAGTACCGCCAGGTCGCTGGCGTGTCGCGGGAATGCGGTGCGCGCCAGCGTCTGGTCGAGACGGAAGGCATTGCGGGCGGCGTCGTTGAAGAAGAAATCGCCGCGCACGTCGAGGTACAACTGGGCATCGCCCGCTGGATGGCCGAGGTCGAGCAGCAACACGCCACCGTGACTGGTCGCGGTGCGTTCATGACCGCAAGCCGCGCCAAAGGCCCCCTGGGCCAGCACGCCCAGGTGCGCGGCGAGCGTGCTCGTGCCGACGCCTGCACGCACGCCCAGCAACGCCACCGAGTGGACCTTGCACGCAGGCATCGGTGCCGTCGCCATCGATGCGGGCATCCGATCGAGCATGCGCCGGACGACCGCCTGGGCCTCCTCGGCGCTGCCATCCAGGTCGATGAAATCGTTCAGGCCTGCACGCAGAGCGCAAAGCACGTCGGCGGAATGTTCGACGCGTGTCGAGCCGACCGCGACGATCGGCGCATGCGGAACCGCCGCGGCCACCCGCTGCGCCATTTCCGCCGAGTTGCCCGCCATGCTGGACGAGAAGTCGAGCAGGACAGGGTGGCCATCGGAGGCATGGTGCAGTAACTCGGACAGGTTCATGTCGTCGTGCCAGATCACCTTGCCGAAGGACTGCAGCTTCGTGATGAGACGCAACGCACGCGCCCGGTCCACCGAGTAGAAAGGCAGTTCGGGCAGCGGGGCCGCGGCCGGTTTCGCCGGCGTATAGGTGGGCATGTCGTGGTTCATGGGCATGACAGTGGTACTCAACGCGAGAAGCCCGGCAGCTGATCGGGGCTGGCGGGATTAAGCAGCCACGAACCCCACACGGGCAGGTGCCGCTGTTCCTCGCGGTCGCCCGGCAGGGGGATGTTCACGTCCCTGGCGATCGGCTGCACAAGGTGGGGCGTGACGACGATGACCAGTTCCTTGTCGTTCTGGGAATAATTCAGATCACGGAAGAACGCACCGATGATGGGGATATCGCCGAGCAACGGGATCTTGTTGACCAGCGACGAGGTCGTCCTGCTCACCAGTCCACCCACGACGAAACTCTCGCCGTCGCCCAGCTCGACTGTCGTATCGGCGCGACGCGTGTTGATCGACGGGATTTGCACGCCGTTGAACATCAACGCGTTGGTGTAATTGAGATCGCTGACTTCCGGGGCGACCTTGAGCGCGATCCGGTCGGTCGCGAGTACCGTCGGCGTTACCGTCAGCCCGATACCGAACGGTTTGAAGACGATGGCCGTCGTGCCGAGCCCCTGCGGTTCTGGAATGGGCAGCTCGCCGCCTGCCAGGAAACTCGCGCTTTGGCCGGACAGCGCGACCAGGGTCGGCTCGGCGAGGACACGCGCCATGCCGTTGCTTTGCAGCACGCTGAGGTCGGCGGCCCAGTGGTGGGTGCTCGACCCGAGGATCAGGTTGAATGCCGACGCGATGGGCGTGGTGTACTGGAACCCCAGCTGCCCCTCGGTCGTGGTGAAGGACGTCAGCTGGCTGGGTCCAAAGCTGCCAAAGGCGAATCCACCATTCCGGTTGATCACGTTCAGGCCGAGCTGGCGGAGCGCCGTCTTGTTCACCTCGACGACCTTCACTTCCACCTGCACCACGCCGCCACTGGCGACGGTGCTGGCGTCGGCGAGCATGCCCTTGTCGCCCACCGCCGACGCGGCGGCCTGCCGCGCGCGTTCGTGCGAGAGGACATCGGGCACGCTGCCTTCGATGAGCGCCGCGCCATGCTGGACGTCGACTTTCGCTTCGCTGCCGTCGAGCAGTCCCGCCTGCACGGCGTTGCGTACCTCGATGGTGAAGCGCTGAGGCGTAGCATTGCCACGGACCCAGAACATGAGCGTGGTGCGGCCGGGGGCCTTACCCACCAGCAAGGTATTTCCACCTTTCAGCGGAAGCACGTCGGCGACGGCAGGATCGGCGACGGCGATGCGCTCCAGGCGCGGGGGCAGCGGCACCTGCCGCTGTTCGTTGACCTGCAGCACGACGCTTTCGGAGAGCCCGGTGCTTGCGGCGTGGGTCAGCAGCGGCGAAGCCAGCGCGGCAAGAGCGCAGACGATCGACATGGACCTCATGGCGCGCACTCCTTGCTGTCGATGCAGGATGGCGTCGCGAACAGCTTGCCGCGTTGCGCGCCCCGGATGACTTCCACGCCGCCACTGGCGGGTCGTTCCCGACTCACGCGCGGCGCGCGGGGTAGAGGCGCACCGCGCGCGTCCAGGCCTTCCACGTCGATCCCCGCATAGGCCTGGTTCTCGGGATGGGTGATGGTCGCCTGTTGGTCGGGTGTCAGGCCCGTACGCTGCGGCAGCACGCTGGGTGGCGCGGCGAACAACGCGGCATCGGCGACGCTCCGGTCGTCGGGATGCCGTAGCGCGAGCGAGAGCTTGCCTTCCTTCGATGCGAGCAACAGCCGGTCCACGGCGTCGACGGGAACCGCGAGCACCGCCGTGCGCGGCGACGCGGCTTCGGTTCGTGCCGGTTGGCCGCCATCCGGCTTGGCGGTCTTGACCGCCCCCAGGGTGCTGTTGCCGTAAGCGAGTACATGCAGGCGGGAAAGCAGCAGGCGCGCCTGCGTGCTGCCGTTCCGATCCTGGTCCCGCTTCAAGGCGAAGAAGACATCCACGAAGTCGCCCGGAGCGATGCGATTGCCGACGCCGGCCACTTCGTCCACGGGTATCGCCAGGGCCCGTTCGCCCGGCAGCAACTGCAACGCGATGCCTTGCGCCAGGCTGTCCGCGGTCAGCACCGTGCCCGCCGCGATGGCCTGCCGCGGCATGCGCCCGGCCACGGCGTCGATGCGGTCGAAGCCGCCTTCGGGTGCCGTCGGCAGGTTGTCGATGCGGAGCTTGCTTGCGTCGATCGATTCCCCGGCATTCAGCGGGGACGCCGCGACCACCACGGGATGACCCGAGGCTGGCGTCACCGGCGCCACGGCGACAGGCGCCGTCGCGGGCGCGGCTTTGTGCCGGCTGACACTAAACGCCAACACGGCCAGCACGATGGCCGCGGCGACCAGCAGCAAGGCAAGGATGCGGGCGAATCGGCTCATCGTAGGGATTCCATGCCTTGCCTCAGGTAGTGGGTTCGAGCTGTACGACGGCGTTGCTGCTCAGTCCCGCCGCGCCGAAGGTCAGGTTGAAGAGGGCGGAGGTGCCCGGCAGGAACGGGTGCCGGTCGTAGTCGTACGATGTGGTGACCGTGATGCAGCGGACCGTCGCATCGGACAGGCATGGCGCGACGCTTGCACTGCAAGCGCTGGTCTGGCCGGAGAAGGTCAGCAACCACTGCATCGGTTGCTTCGTCGACTCGCAGGCCTGCGCGATACGCGGGGCTTCGGCACCCGTGGCGCCATAACGCAGCGCCGCGCGTGCGCCTTCCGTCGCGGCCAGCGTGAGCGACTGCTGCGCGGCAAACACCAGCACGCCGGTGAAGGTCAGCATGAGTAGCGGCAGCATGCCAAAGAGAAAGACGAGGGCGAACTCGATGGCGACAACGCCCTTCTGCCTGCCTTTCATCGATGTCTGGAGAGATCGCGATGTCATGGCGCATAGACCAGGACGACGAAGATCGCCGCGATGCCGAGATGAGCCGCGAAGGGCAGTCCTTCGCGCCCTTGCCGCGCAAGCATCGACCTCTGTACCAGCGCCTGAAGTCCCAGCCGTGAGGGAAGATCGCGCGATACCAGCTGGGGATACCACGTGCTTCGCGTCGCCAGCACGAACAAGGCGTGCAATCCGCTCAGGAGGCTGGCGGCGATCCACACGGGAAGCAGAAGGCGCCACCCCATCAGGAAGCCGAGCACTGCGAAGAACTTGACGTCGCCGGCGCCCATCCAGCGCATGACATAGAAGGGCAGCATGGATATCAGTCCAAGGACCAGCCCGAGCGATGCGTCGATGGCCATGGATGGAGAGAGCGACCACGCCAGCCAGCAGGCGCCCGACAGCAGTCCCGCCACCAGCACGGCATTGGGTACGCGGCGTGCATAGACGTCATAGCCGATGATCGGCAGGCTGATAAGCACAGCAAGTGCGTGCAAAGGCGGAAGCATGATCGGACTCGACCGATAGTTATTCTTATGGCGCACGGATCCGCCGCCTGAACGACCGATCAGGCGTCGAACGTACTGCAAGCATGTAGAGGCCCGAACGCTACGCGATGCCCTGGGGAGACGCAGACATCCGGGCAGGAGCCACCGTCGACAAGCCGATCAGGCAGTGGAATCAGTGACCGCTTTCTTCAGCGCAGTGATGATGTTTGTGAAGACTTCACCCAGGCCATCCTTGAAGGTCACTACGAGCACGCCAGCGACAACCGCGGCGAGAATGCCGTACTCGAGTGCGGTGATACCGTCCTCGTCGTTGAG
>DATNJP010000480.1:0-6812 GCA_035603855.1 Luteibacter sp.
GATGGGTGCTTGCGCTGAAGTAGGTATCGCCGCTGAAGCGGCTCCCACATAAAACTCAGCCACACAAGCTCAGCCACACAAGCTCAGCCACACAAGCTCAGTCACACGAGCTCAGTCACACGAGCTCAGTCACACAAACTCAGTCACACAAACTCAGTCACACGAGCTCAGTCATACAAGCCCCTCCCACAACCTCAATTTGGCCGGGGTGCGCCTAGTGATACCAGTACGTCTTGCGCCGTGCGGATGCGTTCCGTCGAACCTGGTAGTTCCATGATCACGCGCAGCTTGTCCTGGCCGTCCATCTTGAAGACGCGTGGCTGTTGTTGAATCAGCTTGATCAGCGCCATCGGGTCGATGTCCGGCTTATCGCGGAACGTGACGCGGCCGCCGGTGGCGCCGAAGTCGAGTTTGCGGATGCCCAGCGGTGTGGCCATCAGTTTCAGCTGCGCCACGGCGAACAGGCACTTGGTCTGGTCTGGCAGCAGGCCGAAGCGGTCGATCATTTCCACCTGAAGCTCGCGCAGGCCAGCGTCGTCGCGTGCGCTGGCGATGCGCTTGTACAGCGTCAGGCGTGTATGTACGTCGGGCAGGTAGTCTTCAGGAATGAGCGCGGGCAGGTGCAGTTCCACCTCGGTTTCGTGTTCCGACGTGAGGTCGAAGTCGGGCACCTTGCCGGACTTCAGCGCGCGTACCGCACGGTCGAGCAGTTCGGTGTAGAGGCCGAAACCGATCTCCTGGATCTGGCCCGACTGTTCCTCACCCAGCATCTCGCCCGCACCACGGATCTCGAGGTCGTGCGTGGCCAGCGTGAATCCGGCGCCGAGTTCTTCCAGTGATGCGAGGGCTTCCAGGCGCTTCTCGGCGTCCGCGGTCATCGCCTTGCGATCCGGCACGATCAGATAGGCATAGGCCCGATGATGCGAGCGGCCCACGCGTCCGCGTAGCTGGTGCAGCTGCGCAAGACCGAAGCGGTCCGCGCGGTTGACCACGATCGTATTGGCGGTCGGAATATCGATGCCGGATTCGATGATGGTCGTCGAGACCAGCACGTTGAAGCGCTGGCGATGGAAGTCGGCCATCACCTGTTCCAGCTCGCGCTCGGGCATCTGGCCGTGGGCCACGCGGATGCGTGCCTCGGGTACCAGCTCGCCGAGTTCGCGTGCGGTGCGCTCGATCGATTCCACCTCGTTGTGCAGGAAATACACCTGTCCACCACGCGCCAGCTCGCGCTGGATGGCCTCGCGGATGAGTGCGGGCTGGTAGGTGGAAATGAGCGTTCGCACGGCGGTTCGGTGGGCGGGCGGCGTGGCGATGATCGACAGGTCGCGCAGGCCGCTCATCGCCATGTTGAGCGTGCGCGGAATTGGCGTGGCGGTCAGCGTCAGCAGGTCGACTTCCGCGCGCAGCTTCTTCAGCTGTTCTTTCTGGCGAACGCCGAATCGCTGCTCCTCGTCGACGATGACGAGGCCGAGGTTCTTGAAGCGGATGTCCGCCTGGAGCAGCTTGTGCGTGCCGACCATGACGTCGACCTGGCCGTCGGCGAGACGTTCCAGCGCGTTGTCCACTTCCTTCTTCGACTTGAAGCGTGACAGCACGTCCACGCGTACGGGCCAGTCGGCGAAACGGTCGGCAAAGTTGCGATAGTGCTGCTGGGCCAGCAGGGTGGTCGGCACGAGCACCGCCACCTGCTTGCCCGCCGTCGCGGCGGCGAACGCCGCGCGTAGCGCGACTTCGGTCTTGCCGAAGCCCACGTCGCCACAAACTACGCGATCCATGGCGCGAGGGGCGGCAAGGTCCACGATGACGGCATCGATCGCGGCCTGCTGGTCGGCGGTCTCCTCGAACGGGAACGTGGCCGCGAACTCCTCGATCATCTGCCGGTCCACGGGCAGCGACTCGCCCTGGCGAGCCTCACGCTGCGCATAGATGGCCAGCAGTTCGGCGGCGACGTCGCGTACTTTCTCGGCGGCCTTCTTGCGGGCGCGTTCCCAGGCGTCGCCGCCCAGCGAATGCAGCGGCGCCAGTTCGGGTGCCGTGCCGGTATAGCGACTGACCAGGCCCAGCTGCGCTACGGGGACGTAGAGCTTGTCGCCCTTGGCGTATTCGATGGTCAGGAACTCGCCGGGCATGTCGCCGACGTCCAGGGACACGAGTCCCTGGTAGCGGCCCACGCCGTGGTCGATGTGCACGATGGGCGAACCGATCGACAGCTCGGTGAGGTCCTTGATGATGCTTTCGGGATCGCGTGCGGCGCCGGCGCGACGCTTGCGGTCGGTGCGCACGCGCTCGCCGAACAGTTCGCGCTCGGTGAGGACGGTGAGCTGCGGCTTGTTGAGCGCGAAACCCTGTTCCAGCGACGCAGCGGTGATGGCCAACGCCTCGTCACCGGCAAGGAAGTCCTTCCAGCCATCGACGTTCACGGGCTTCAGCCCCGCGCCCGCGAGTTGTTCGATCAGCGCCTCGCGGCGGCCGGCCGAATCGGCGGCGATCAAGACGCGGCCCTTGTAGCTGGCAAGGAAGTGGCGCAGGGCGGTGCCGGGCTCCTCGCCCTTGCGATTCAGCGGAACCTCGGGCGCGGGTTGCGTGCCGAGGTCCACGGCGTGCTCGTGATCCTTCGCGACCACGTCGACGCGTACCTGCTTGTTCAACCGTTCGCGCAGTTGTTCCGGCGGCAGGTAGATCTCGGCCGGCGGCAGCACGGGACGTTCGATGTCGTGCGCGCGCTGGTCGTAGCGTTCGCCCGTCTGCGTCCAGAACTGCTCGGACGCTTCAAGCGCGCCTTCGCCGAGCACGAACAGGGCATCACCGGCGATGTAGTCGAACAGCGTTTCCGTGACCGGGAAGAACAGCGGCAGGTAGTACTCGATGCCACCTGGCGTCACGCCTTCCTTCATGTCCTGGTACAGCGGGCAGCGGCGGATGTCGATCGGGAAGCGTTCGCGCAGGTTGGCGCGGAAGTTCTTCGCGGCGTCCTCGGTGAGGGGGAATTCGCGGGCGGGAAGCAGGTCGACGCCTTCCACTTGCTGCTGCGAGCGCTGGGTCTCGGTATCGAACGTGCGGATCGACTCGATCTCGTCGTCGAACAGCTCCACGCGATAGGGCTCGCTGGCGCCCATGGCGTAGATGTCGATCAACGCGCCACGCACGGCGAAGTCACCGGGCTCTGTCACCTGCGGCACGTTGCGATAGCCCGCGGCCTCGAGGCGCCTCTGCTCGGCGGCGAGGTCGAGCTTCTGGCCCTTGCGCAGCACCAGGCCCGAGCCCGTGATGTGCGCGCGCGGCGCGATCCGCTGCATCAGCGTGGCGACGGGCACCACGAGCACGCCGCGACGCGTCGTCGGCAGGCGATACAAGGTGGCGACGCGCTGGGAGACGACCTCGGGATGCGGACTGAACACGTCGTACGGCAGCGTTTCCCAGTCCGGGAAATGCAGCACCGGCAACTCACCGGCGAAGACCGCCAGCTCGTTTTCCAGGTTGTCGGCGCTACGTGTATCGCGCGCCACGACCACCAGCAGCCCGTTGTGGGCACGCGCCGCCTCGGCGATCTCTAGCGCCCAGGACGAGCCATGGGGCGTGGCCCAGTAACGGCGGGTCTTGGCATTGACGGGAAGCGGGGGGCTAGGAAGCGCTACGGGCATGGAATCGGGCTGGAGCCTTGCGGACAAGCGGTCGATTGTACTACCTGGGCGTGAAGACCCTCTGTGAGCCCGATCCCGCGCTTCAGTCGGTGTAATCCGGCTCGAAGAAGCTCCAGCGCACGTCGCGGAACTCGGCCTTGAAGTCGGCTTCGACCACGTTGATGGCTTCGATCATGGCCCGGGCGGTAGGGGCGGCGGCCATCTTGGCCTTGATCGCCACCATCACGTCGGTGCCCATCTGCAGGGTCAGCACGTTATAGACGGTATCGATCTCGGGACGGGCCTCGAGGAAGGCCACCATGGCGGCGCGCTGCTTCGGTTCCACGCCCTGGCCGATCAGCAAGGCCTTCACCTCGCGTGCCACGGCGATGGCGACCACGATCAGCAGCACGCCGATGGCGATGGTGCCGAGCGCATCGAAGATGAGGTTGCCGGTGATCATGGTCAGCACCACGGCGAGCAGGGCGAGGCACAGGCCGATGAGCGCCGCCAGATCTTCGCCAAAGATCACCAGCAGTTCGCTGGCTCGCGTCTCGCGGAACCACTGCCAGATGGTGCGGCCTTCGCGCGCCTTGTTCACTTCCTGCATGCAGCCGTGCATGGAAATGCCTTCGGTGACGATCGAGAAGGCAAGCACGCCTACCGCCAGCCACGCCCATTTCAGCGGTTCGGGATGGGTGAGCTTGTGCACGCCTTCGTACACCGAAAACATGCCGCCGACGCTGAAGAGCAGGATCGCCACCAGGAACGACCAGAAATACAGCGCCCGTCCCCAGCCCAGCGGGTAGTCGGGCGAAGGCGGCCGTTTGGCCTGGCGCATGCCCAGCAGGAGCAACCCCTGGTTGCCGCAATCGGCCAGCGAATGGACCGCCTCGGCCAGCATGGCGCCCGATCCCGTGAAAATCGCGGCCACGAGCTTGGCGATGAAAATGGCGAAGTTGGCTCCGAGCGCGAGGAAGATCGCGCGCTTCGAATCGGCGTGTCCCGACATATGGTCCCTGTCCTGCTGGAGAGTGCCCGCGACGCGATCGGTCGCGGGGCTCGCAAGATCTTACCTGATGACGCCGACGCCCACGCCAAAGCTCACGTTGGGGTGTCCCCCGGACATCTCCTTGGCCGTCCAGACGTGGGACTGGTTCACGGTGACGAGGGGGAACGTGTAGGGCGCCTGGCCGACGTTCGCGGTGCGCGTGCCATTGAGGCGCCCGGCGATGGTGACCAGCCCGCCAGCGGGGTAGTCCAGGCTTTCCACGTAACCGGGCATGGCGGCGATGAAGCGGCCATTGCCCGTGTCGTTGGACTGCGGGCGCTGCGAACCATCGAGCGGGTAGGCCAGGACTTCGATTTCGCTGTGGTCGGCGAAGTTGCGCACGTTGACGATGCGACCGCCCCAGATCACATCGGCGCTGCCATAACGTTCGGGCTCGCGGGACACCTGCGCGGGCGGTACCGCCGCGTTGTTCGCCGTGGGCTTGTAGATAGGCTTGGGCGCGCATGCGGTGAGCGCTAGCGCGAGCAGGGCGGCAGGGACGGCAAGACGAACGATGGTCGGGCGCATGGGTCGACTCCTGGCGTGTGAGACGACTTTACCGCCTTCGTACTGAACGAGGCGACTGCGGCGCGTGGGTGGGAGCTTCATCCTTGCCTTCCTCGACGAGCCAGGTCAGCCGGTATTCGGATTGACCGGGCGTTCCAAGCAGTTTGGGCAGCAGGCGCAGCGAATCACGCATTGTTTCATCCAGCTTCCACGGCGCATTCACGATCACCATCCCGGTGCCGTTGAGGCGCAGCGGGGAGTCGTCGCGATGCAGGAGCATTTCGGCCAGCAGCACGCGTTTCGCACCGCTCTTGGTCAGCCAGCGGTGGAAAGGCTGCACCTGGCTGCGCAGCTTGATCGGGTACCAGATGGCGTAGATGCCACCCGGCCACTTTTCCATCGCCGCCTTCAGCGATTTCTCGATCACGCGGAACTCCGCGTCCTGCGATTCGTACGGCGGATCGATCAGCACGAGGCCACGTTTTTCCTTCGGCGGAACGAAGGCTTTCAGGGCTTCATAGCCATCGCGCTGGTGTACGTGCACGCGGGCGTCGCCATGGAAGAGCTGGCGCAGCGTCTCCGATTCGCCACTCTGCACTTCGCACAGCTGTGCGGAATCGCCCTCACGCATCATGTGCGCGGCGATCCAGGGCGAGCCGGGGTAATAGCGCATGGCATCGTCGCCGTCGTTGCAGGCGCGGACGATTTCCAGCCATTTCCACAGCAGCGGCGGCAGGCCGCTGGCGGTCTTGAGCACGCCAAAACCGTCGTCGGATTCCGCGGTCTTGCGAGCTTCGGCGCCACGCAGGTCGTAGCGACCACGACCTGCATGGGTGTCGATGTAGCAGAAGGGCGAGCTCTTCTGCTCCAGGGCGTCGATCAGGGCCACGAGCACCATGTGCTTGAGGACGTCGGCAAAATTGCCGGCATGGAAGGCGTGGCGGTAGTTCATCGGGGGAGTATAGCGGCTCCCCTCAGTAGGCGAAGGTCACGCGCTTCCTGGCCGCGTCGCCTTTTTCAATGCGGTCCAGCAGGCCGATGGCGAAATCCGCGATGGAGATCTTGCTGTTGCCCTCGTTGTCCACCAGCAACTGCTCCGAGCCCGTCCGGAATGAACCGGTGCGCTCACCCGGCGCGATGACGGCAGCCGGACTGACGTAGGTCCAGTCGATGTCCGCCTGGCTGTCGCGGAACACGTTGAACGCATCGATCTGTGCGTTCGCGGCGGGCTTCCACTCGGCGGGGAAGTGCGGGTCGTCGATCACGCGGACGCCCGGAGCCGTTTCCAGCCCACCCGCACCGCCCACCCAGGCGAAGCGGTGCACGCGGGCGGCCGACAGTGCATCGATCAGGGCCTTCGCCTGCTTTGGTACGTTGGCTGGGTTGGCGTGGTCGTTAAGGCTGGCGATCGCGGCATCCTGGCCGGGGAGGGCGGCGGCGAACGAGGCGGGGTGAGCCACATCGCCTTGGACGACGGTCAGGGAAGCGTGCGAGGCGGTGAGCCGGGACGGATCACGGACGACGGCGGTCACGGCATGACCCCGGGACAGCGCTTCGTCGAGGATGACCTCGCCGATGTTTCCGGTGGCGCCGAACAGCACGATCTTCATGGGCATTCCTTGGTGGGTAAG
>DATNJP010000481.1:0-14820 GCA_035603855.1 Luteibacter sp.
TCCTTGAGCTGCTTCAGTTCGACGTCGGTACGGAAGTCGAGCGGGGCATCCGGGTCGTCGCTGATCGCCCAGTGGCGCTGGCCGATGCCCTGGAGCAGGAAGACGTCGTACTGGTCGACATGCGCTCCGACGCCGCCACCATCTTCCGCGTAGGAAATCATGATGTCGTCGAGACGCCAGCTGGGCAGGAAGGCGAAGTGGTCGAGCAAGGCGGCCACATCGGCGTCCCACTTGTCGACGTCCTGTACGAGCAACGTCCAGTCGCGCTTGGGGGTCTTGCCGAACTCCGCTTCGTCGAACGGACCGTTCTTGACGGTCCAGCGATCGCGCTTTTCGTCATGGACGATGAGGCGGGCGAGCACGCCTTCCTCGCAGGCGAGACCGGCGAGGTCGTTGGGCTCGATGGGTGCTTCGAAATCAGGGAAGGCATTCCGGATCAGCAGCGGACGCTTCTGCCAGTAATCACGCAAAAATTGCGTGGCGCTCATGCCGAGCGGCTGGCTGGCGCTACCGCGCACTTCGATCGGGAGGGGCTTGCGGGTGGGAGTCTGGATGGCCATGAGCGGCATTGTAGCGGGCGCGGCGGCGTGGCGTTCAGGTCCTGGATAGGAAAAGTCGCAGACTCGTCGTTCATCGGCCCTTGATACTTCCGCCCGTAGGTTCGGGATCAGGCGATACGCCGCTGCCCGTTACGGGGTCACCATGAAACGACTGATGCTCATTGCCATGCTCCTGTCCTCCGCTGCTTCCCTCAGTGGTTGCATCATCCGCGATCATCGCCACGATGATTACCGGGGCCGTTACGACGGATCCAGCCACCACTGTGACGACCGCGACCGTGACAACCGGTGTGACGATCGGTGGCGCCACTAAGGAACGAATACAAAAAAAGCCGGCATTGCCGGCTTTTTTTTGGTCGGTCATCGTTTGATCAGATCGTCTTGGCGAGCTTGTCCGCGAGACCGATGTACGACGCGGGCGTGAGTTCGGCCAGCGCCTTCTTCGCATCGGCCGGCAAATCTAGGCCATCGATGAACGTGCGCATCGAATCCTTCGTGATGCCCTGACCACGGGTCAGTGCCTTCAGCTGTTCGTACGGTTCCGGCAGGCCGAAACGACGCATCACCGTCTGCACGGCTTCCGCGAGGACTTCCCAGCTGGCGTCCAGGTCGGCGGCGATGCGCTCAGCGTTGACGTTGAGCTTACCGAGGCCCTTCATCAGCGACTCGGTGGCGACCAGCGTGTGGCCGAAGGCCGTGCCGAGTGCGCGCAACACCGTGGAGTCGGTGAGGTCGCGCTGCCAGCGGCTGATCGGCAGCTTTTCGGCGAAGTGGCCGAGCAGCGCGTTGGCAAGGCCGAAGTTACCTTCGGCGTTCTCGAAATCGATCGGGTTGACCTTGTGCGGCATGGTCGAGGAACCGACCTCACCGGCCTTCAGTGCCTGGCGGAAGTAGCCCAGCGAGATGTAACCCCAGATGTCGCGCGCGAGATCGATGAGGATGATGTTGATCCGGCGCAGCACGTCCGCGAACTCCGCGATGCCATCGTGCGGTTCGATCTGCGTCGTGTACGGATTGAACGTGAGGCCGAGGCCGTCGACGAAACCGGCGGCGAGTGCCGGCCAGTCCACGCCCGGGTAGGAAATGACATGGGCGTTGTAGTTGCCCACGGCACCGTTGATCTTGCCCGGGATCTCGATGGCGACCAGCTGGCGGCGCTGGCGCTCGAGGCGCGCGACGACGTTGGCGATTTCCTTGCCCATCGTGCTCGGCGAGGCGGTCTGGCCGTGCGTGCGCGAAAGCAGCGAGAGGTCCGCGTGCTCGTGCGCCAGGCCGCGCAGCTTCGCGATGATCTGGTCGATGGCCGGCAGCAGCACGGTCTCGCGCGCGTCGCGCAGCATCAGCGAGTAGGCAAGGTTGTTGATGTCTTCGCTGGTGCAGGCGAAGTGCACGAATTCCTTCGCCTGGGCGAGGGCGGGATCGTTGCCGATCTTTTCCTTGATGAAGTACTCGACCGCCTTGACGTCGTGGTTGGTCGTGGCCTCGATGGCCTTGATCCGCTCACCGTCTTCCTCGGCGAAGTCGTTGGTGATGGCCAGCAGGCGGTTGACGGCTTCGGCAGAGAACGCCGGCAGCTCGACGATGCCCGGATGCGCGCCCAGCGCCAGCAGCCAGTGGATCTCCACGTGCACACGGCGATGCATCAGGCCGAATTCGCTGAAGATCGGGCGCAGCGGACCCGCCTTGGAGGCATAGCGGCCGTCCAGCGGCGAAAGGGCGGTCAGCGTGGCGTGGGACATGGGGAAGCTTCCTGGGCGTAACGGGCAATCCCCGATTATACCCCGCCCGTAGGAGCGCGCTCCGCACGGGACGCTCCTACAATGGGGGCAGTCCCCCACCGGAGTTCCCCGCATGAGCAAGTTCCGCACCGAACGCGACAGCATGGGCGAGTTGAAGGTCCCTGCGAAAGCCCTCTATGGCGCCCAGACCCAGCGGGCGGTGGACAATTTCCCGGTGTCGGGGCTGACCATGCCGCGCGAGTTCATCCGCGCGCTGGGCCTGATCAAGTCGGCCGCCGCCGAGGCCAACGTCAAGCTGGGGCACCTCGACAAGACCTCGGCGAAGGCCATCCGCGCCGCGGCCGAGAAGGTCGCCGCCGGCGAGGTGGACGAGCACTTCCCGATCGACATCTTCCAGACCGGTTCGGGCACCAGCTCCAACATGAATGCCAACGAGGTGATCGCCCACCTCGCCGAGGCGGCGGGTCGCAAGGTCCACCCGAACGACCACGTCAACGCGGGGCAAAGCTCCAACGACGTGATCCCGACGGCGATCCTGGTCAGCGCGACGCTCGCCACCACGGAACAGCTGCTGCCGGCGCTGAAGCACCTGCGTAAGACCATCGATACGCGTGCCAAGGAACTGAAGAAGATCGTCAAGACTGGCCGCACGCACCTCATGGACGCGATGCCGATCACCTTCGGCCAGGAGCTGTCCGGTTGGTCGGCACAGATCGCCGACGCCGAGGAACGCATCGTCGACACGCTCAAGCGCACGCGTCGCCTGCCGCAGGGTGGCAGCGCCGTGGGTACGGGGATCAACGCCGATCCGAAGTTCGGCCCGGGCGTGGCGAGCGAGCTGTCGAAGCTCACCGGCGTGAAGTTCGAATCCGCGGCGAATTATTTCGCGGGCATGGCGGCGCAGGACGCTCCCGTGGAACTGTCAGGCCAGCTGCGCACGCTGGCGGTGGCGGTGATGAAGATCGCCAACGACTTGCGCTGGATGAATTCCGGCCCGCTCGCGGGACTGGGCGAGATCGAACTGCCCGCGTTGCAGCCGGGGTCGTCGATCATGCCGGGCAAGGTCAACCCGGTGATTCCGGAGGCCGCCGCCATGGTCGCGGCACAGGTGATCGGAAACGACGCGACCATCGCCATCGCGGGTCAGTCGGGCAACTTCCAGCTCAACGTCATGCTTCCGGTCATCGCGTACAACCTGCTGCAGTCGATCGAGATCCTCGCCAACGTCACGACGCTGCTCGCCGACAAGGCCATCGCAGGCTTCAAGGTCAACCAGGACCACATCCGCGAAGCGCTCGACAAGAACCCGATCCTCGTCACCGCGCTCAATCCGGTCATCGGCTACGAGAAGGGCGCCGCGACGGCGAAGCAGGCTTACAAGGAGAAGCGCCCGATCATGGACGTGGCCCTGGAGACCACGGGCCTGTCCAAGGCTGAGCTGTCGAAGCTGCTAGACCCCGCCGCGCTGACCAAGGGCGGCATCCACGGCGGCGGTGGTGGTGGCGGCTGAGCACGAGTACGAGAGCACTTGTAGAAGCTGCTTCAGCAGTTTGTGGGAGCCGAGCCAGCAGTCGAGAGCTGCTTCAGCAGATGAGGGAGCCCCTTCAGCAGTTTTTGGGAGCACCCTCGGCAGTTTGTGGGAGCCGCTTCAGCGGCGATCCCGCGGCAGCGGGCCAGCGATTCGGCCAGCACCCATCGCCGCTGAAGCGGCTCCCACAACAGCTCTGGGGAGTGCGCACCCGTTTGAAGAGCACAGCACCCCCAGTGAGTGCACCTCTGCCAGTGTGATCATCATCACTTGTAGTTGAGAACAGTTCGCATTATCGTTCGCGTCGGTCGCCCCATGGACACGACAGGACGTTATGCGCCGCCACATTGGAATACTGAATTCTCTCCCCGCCCCGTTGCTCTGCGAAATGATCGGCAGGGCGGGTTATGACTTCATCGTGCTCGACCTCGAGCACCTGCTTGTGTCCCCCGACCAGTTGCAGCACGCCATCCGTGCCTGCGAAGTGGCGGGCTGCGAGCCCTGGGTCCGCGTGCCCGAGGTCGATGCGAAGCTGATCGGCCGCGTGCTCGATGCGGGCGCGCGTGGCATCGTCATTCCTCGCCTCGAAACCGCCGCGCAGGCGCAGGCCGCCGTGGCCGCTGCGCGATTCCCACCCATGGGGCGTCGCGGCATCACCGGCGGTCGCGTGACCGGATTCGGCAATGTGTCGCTCGATGAGTACATCGAGCGGACGAATCGCGACATCCGCATCGTGCCGATGATCGAGAGCGTGGCCGGTGTCGAGGCCATCGACGAGATCCTGGCCGTGGCCGGCGTATCCCTGGTCATGGAAGGCGCGCTCGATCTTGCCCTGGACATGCATCTCGGCCCCCGTCCACAGCATCCGGACGTCTGGAAGGCCCTTCTGCGGCTTGCCGAGCGTTGCGCCGCCAGTGGCATTCCCTTTTGCGCGAACCCCCGCGACGCCGACCAGCGCGCCCACTGGCTTGCCGCCGGTTGCGAATGGCTGCTGGCCGGTGAGGACCGCGGACTTCTCCAGGCCGCCTTGCGCGCCCGCGTCGCCGACTTGCGCGACGCATGACCATTTCCACCCTTTTCCAAGGAACCTGCTTCATGAAGGACCGCATCATCCAGCGGAACATCGTCATCGCCCTGGGTCTGGCGCTCGCCGTGCAAGCCGTCGCCGCGCAGGACACCGCGCAGGACACGACCAACGACACGTCGCGCAAACTCGACCCGGTCGTCGTGACCGGCAGCGTGCTTGGCGCGTCGCGCGTTGAAGACGTGAAGACCTATGCGGGCAGCCGCCAAGTGATCGACCATGAAGCGCTGTCGACGGGTGCGAACCGCTCGCTGGACGATGCCTTGCAGCGCGTGCCCGGCGTGAAGATCTTCGACGAGACGGGCACCGGCGTGCTGCCGCAGATCGCGCTGCGTGGCTTGTACGAAAGCCGCAGCGGACGCGTGCAGGCCTTGCTCGATGGCATTCCGCTGTCGCTGGCGCCGTATGGCCAGACCAGCCTGTCGCTGTTCCCGGTCACGATGAACCAGATCGATCGCATCGATATCGTCCGTGGCGGCGCCGCCGTGCAATACGGCCCGAACAATGTCGGTGGCGTGATCAACTTCGTCAGCAAGCCCATCCCCGAGCGCTGGACGACCACCGTGGGTGAGCGCATCACGGCTTACGGCCGCGGCCAGATGCTCCGCGACACCTCGGTTTCCACGGGAGGCTACCTTACGCCGAACTTCGGCCTGCAGGTCGATGCCGATTACCTGAAAGGCGAGTATTTCCGCGACCACAGTGGCACGGACGTCAAGAACGTGCGCCTGCGCAGCGAATGGTGGATCAGTGACGACAAGGTCCTGAAGGCGGACGTGCAGCGTTACGTGGCGCGCATGGACATGGCCGGCGCGCTCTCGGTCGCCGATTACCGCGAAGATCCGCGACAGGCCACGCGTCCGCTCGACCGTTTCCACGGCACGACGACGCGCACGTCGCTCACCTACGAGCAGGACCTCGGCGCGTGGTCGGTGTTCGACAATTCGAAGTTCAGCTGGACCAACTTCAGCGCGGACAGCGAGCGTAACTTCATCGTCGGCATGCGCCGCTCGGCGGCGGAGACCTGGCGTTCCGACCTGCCGCCGCAGCTGCTGCAGAGTGCCCCGCGAGGCTTCAAGGTCTACGGCACGCAACCGCAGTTCAGCCTGCACGTCGATGGCCCGGTGACCCAGCAGTGGACCGTGGGTGCGCGTGCCGTACGTGAGGACATCGACTTCCTCGTCGGCAATACCGGCCTCGACAACGGCGTGTACACGCTGGTGCGCGACTGGCAGTTCCGCGACCGCGCCTGGGCGGCTTATGTCAGCGACGCCATCGGCTTTGCCGACGACCGCCTCGTCGTGACGCCCGGCGTGCGCTACGAGCACCTGGATGCCACGTATCGCAACCGTGCCAACGGCACCTCGTTCACCAACAACGTGCGCAACGCGCTGCCCGGCCTGACCGTGGGTTTCAAGGCGTCCGATCGCTGGTACGTCTATGCGGATGCGCAGCGTTCGCTGCGCGCGCCGCAGGTGACCCAGATCGTGTTCGGCGACAACCTGGACTCCGAGCTGGCCTGGAACTACGAACTGGGTGCGCGCTTCAACCCGACGGCGCGCACGGCCATCCACGCCGACGTCTACCGGATCGACTTCGACAAGCAGATCCAGCTCGACAATACGACGCGTACCTACGGCAATATCGGCAAGACCGTGCACCAGGGTGTCGAAGCCGACATCGCCTGGTCGCCCGAAGCACTGGACGGGCTGAAGCTCACCGCCGGTTATGCCTATCTCGACGCCGAGCAGCGTTCGGGGCAGTACGAAGGGCTGCGAGTGCCATACACGTCACGGAACCAGGTGAATGTCGGCGCCTCGTATTCACGCGGTCACACGACCGTCGCTTTGTCTGGCTACTACTTCAGCAGCGCGTACAGCGACGCGGCCAATACGCGCGCCGAGAACGCCATCGCCTCGGTCGGCCAGATGCCGTCCTACGCGGTATGGAACGCGCAGTGGACGCAGCTCCTGATGACACGCGGTACGTCGGTACTGACGGGATCGCTCGCGGTGAACAACCTGTTCGACAAGAACTACTGGTACAGGGGAATCGATACCAGTCCCTGGGGCCGCCAGCCGGCTCCGAGTCGTAGTGTGACTGTGGGATTGGAGCTGGCTTTCTGACGCTCAACGTATGCAAGGGACTTCCGCGAATGGCTTCGTTCCCCCTCGTTATCCTCGCGCATGTCGCGCACGCGGCCGTTATCGACGGCTTTCTCCCCGCCGCGCGACGGCTCGGCTTGCCGGTGGTGATCGCCACCGACCGGCGGCTCGAGCATCTTGAACGCCTCGCGGCGGCGACCGATACCACCCCGGTCGCCGTCGTCGAATGCGATGTGTTCAACCCCCTGGCCGTGATCGACGCCCTGCGTAACGCGGGCGTGCAGCCTTCGGCCGTGTTCTCCAACAGCGACCACCTGCAGACCGCCACCGCGCTGGTCGCGGACGCGTTCGGCCTGCCGTGCAAAAACTGGCATGTGTGCTACGCCGCGAAGAACAAGGCGGCCATGCGCGAACGATTACGCGAGCGGGGCCTGCCGTCGCCGTGGTTCCATATGCTGGCCCCGGGTGCCCAGCCGCCGGACGATACGCCGTACCCGGTGATCGCCAAGCCTCGCGAAGGCGTCGCCAGCCTCGACGTGCGCCTGTGCGCGAACGAACGGGATCTGCGCGCCTACCTGGATGCGTTCCGGCAGCAAGGCCCGGAGCGTCCCGTGCTTCTGGAAGGCTTCCTCGAAGGTCCGTTGTTCACGCTGGAGACGCTCGGCGATGGTCGGCGCGTGCAGGCGATCGGTGGCTTCGATGTCACGCTTTCGCCCCCGCCGTATTTCATCGAGCACGAGGCACGCTGGAATGGCCCGCATGGTGTGTCCTGCCGGGAACAGGCGCTGGCCCAGGTGCTGGCGTTCGGCGTGGGCTTCGGCGTCTGTCACAGTGAGTTCGTGTTGACCGCCCGCGGGCCGGTGCTGGTCGAGATCAACTACCGCAGCATCGGCGATGGTCGCGAGTTCATGCTCGAGACCTTGCTGCCCGACGGGTGGTTCGAGCGCATCCTGCGCCTGCATCTTGGCGAGGCTTTGCCGGAGGCGGTGCCGGGTACGCGCCAGGCGTTGGTGCGCTACTACGTTGCCACGGAAGAGGGGAGGCTATCGCTGGCCGCCGCGGATACGGTGGACACGACCGCCGGCGCGCACGGTGTCTACCGCGCTTTGCGCAAGAGCGGCGACGACATCCGCCTGACCCATTCGAACAAGGATTACCTCGGTTCGCTGAACCTTGTCGCCGACAGTGACGCCGAACTGGAGCGCGCGCTGGCACGCATCGAGTCTGGCCTGCGCTGGGAGATCGCCGGAATGGAGGCACGTGCATGAGCCTGGATGCACGTGTACCGGACGAGGCGTACATCGTGAGGCGGATCATCGATACCTGCCTGCGCGAGAATGTGCGCGAGATAGCGAGCCGCGGCATGTTCGCCCAACCGCCGGCGGCGGTTCGCGCGGCATGGACAGGTGACGAACCGGCGGGCTGGTGGCGCATCGACCATCTTCCCGGCGGTGCCGTGTGGCTCTCCGCCACGCCGTGCGATGCGATGCAGACGGTGCGTGCCGATGCGGCCCGCTGGGTTCGCGACGATGGTGGCAGCATCGTCGAGGAAGGAAGCGCGACCTCCTGGCTGGCGCTCCTGTCGGAAGGTCTCGACGAGGAGACGCGTGGCCTGCACGCGGCCTATGCGACCGAGGCTGCCTGCGCCATCGAGCACCGCGCGCTGGCGCGTGAGGCCTACGAGCGCGACGCGGCCACGCTGGCCAAAGCCCTCGACCATGACGCGTGGAGCGAGCGCATGCTCGCCTGCGATCGACTGGCGAGCTTCCGTGACCATCCGTTCTATCCCACGGCACGCGCCAAGTCGGGATTCGACGCCGGGGACATGCGTCGCTGGGCCCCTGAGTTCGATCCGCAGTTCACGCTACGCTGGATCGCCGTCCCGAAGCAGCACGTGACGTCGACCACTCCGGCGCCCACTTTCTGGCCGTCGATGCATGAGGTCGGGCTGTCGACCGATCTGACCGGGACACATGTGCTCATACCGGTCCACCCGCTGACGTGGGTACGCATGGAAGAGGCCGGCGGCGAAGGCTTTGAACTGCCTGAAGGCAGCGAAAAGGCGCCGCGCACGTGGCTGGCGGTGCGGCCGACGCTATCCGTACGCACGGTCGTGCCGGTGGAGCATCCCGGTGCGCATATCAAGCTGCCCCTGCTGATGCGGACGCTCGGTGCGCTCAACCTGCGCCTGATCAAGCCGTCCACCTTGTACGACGGGCACTGGTTCGAACGGGTGCTTCGGCGCCTCGGTGATCTTGATCCGGCGTTGCGCGGCAGGTACGTCCATGTGGATGAATCGCACGGCGGCCATGTGGCTGACGCCCGCCACCTGTCCTACCTGGTCCGTCGCTATCCCGCGCTGGACGATGCCACGCTCGTGCCCGTGGCTGCCTTGTGCGCGGCGTTGCCCGACGGACGTTCGATGGCGGAACACATCGCCATGCGCTGGTACGAGGGCGACGTGCTCGCATGGTGGCATGACTACGCGCACCTCCTGTGTGACGTGCACCTGCGCCTGTGGCTGGCCCACGGTATCGCGCTGGAATCGAACCAGCAGAACGCGGTGCTCATCTACCGGGCGGGTCACCCTGTGCGCCTGCTGATGAAGGACAACGACGCGGCGCGCGTGCTCCTTCCACGCCTGCGCCACACGCTGGGCGACCTCGAATCCTTCGGCGCCCTGCGCGACGCCCGTATCGCGGTCGACGACGATGCGGCGCTTGCGCGAATGTTCTGCACGATCACTTTGCAGCTCGATCTCGTCGCGGTGATCGAAGGCCTGGCCGAAACCCTGCCAGCCCAGCGTGACGCGATGTACGGCGTCTTGCGTGAGGCGCTCACGCTGACGCTGGCATCCCTGCAGCGCGAGGGCATCGACGTCGCGCCCGCCCGGGCGTTGCTCGATGCCGCATGGCTTCCCGTGAAGTACCTGCTGAGCGCGGGCAGCCTCTTGAGCAAGGCGGCGAGTGGCGCGGCCGACATCAACAAGTTCTACGGCGACAGCGGTCCGAACTTCATGCGACGCGAGCTCGCCGACCCATCGGCGATCGCGGCGGGCGGGCAGGGACGGTCGTGATGCGCGTCCTGGGACCAGTCCTGTTCGCGCATTACCTGGCCGCCTTCACCGCGCTGGGCATGCCGCTGTTCATGCCGAGGGTCCTGGCGGTGCTCGCCCCCGGTTCGCCCACATGGATCATCGGGGCGTTATACGTCCTGCCCACCGTGTGCACCGCGTTGACCTCCACGGCGTGGGGCCGATGGGCCGACCGGCACGGACGCCGGTTGTCATTGATGCGCGCACAAGCCGGCCTGGCGGTGGGATTCCTGCTGGCCGGCTATGCGCCGAACCTCGCCTGGTTCGTACTGGCCCTCATCATCCAGGGCACGTTTGGCGGTTCGCTCGCCGCGGCGAACGCGTATCTCTCGACGCAGGCGAAGGCGGGCACGCTCTCTCGCGCGCTCGACTGGACGCAATATTCCGCGCGCCTTGCCATGGTCACTGCGCCGATCCTGCTTGGCCTTGCCACGCAGACCGGCCTGACGCACGAGCTGTACCGTTACCTTGCGGTGTTGCCCTGCATCGCGCTCGCCGTCACTTCGCTGTTACCACGCGACGAAGCGGCATCGCTGGCGCCGAAGGCAAAGGGCACCCCGGTGGCGTCGCCGGTCGGCGCATCGGCGGAACGGCGGCACATGGCCGGACTGCTGATGATCCAGTTCCTGTTCTGCTTCAGCATGGTGGTGACGTTTCCCTATTTCCTCCCGTACAGCGAACGCCTGGGCGTCACCGATGACGGCCTCGCGGGCCTCTTCTACAGCCTTCCGCACCTGGTCTACCTGCTGGCCATGCCGTGGCTGCGCCGCGGCAGTCCATCGCCGGCACCCCTGCTGGTGGGGTTGGGCATCCTCGCGCTGGCTTGCGTGGGTCATGCCCTCCTCAGCGTGGCGACGTGGCTGCCTCCGATGCGCGTGGCCTATGGCCTGGGCATGTTGCTGGCCTTCGTCGGCCTGAATCGCGCCATGGCGGCGCAGGCACGCGAGGGTGCGGCGGGGCGCATGTTCGGCCGCTTCGACGCCTGCGGTAAGTGGGCCGGTGCACTGGGCGGCGTGGCCGCCGGTTCGCTGGTGACGCGTTACGGACTGGCGATGCCCTTCATTGCCGCCGCGATCACCGCCGCCACGGCGTTGCTGGTCGCCGCCGCTGTCTTCTTTCCTGGAATCCGGAGCAACGACGATGTCTCGACAAGTCATGCGTGAGCAGTGGTACGACGCCCTGGCGCAGTCGCAGGCCGTGGCATGCTGGCTGAATTGCTACCTGCGCGAGTTCGCATTGCCGCGCGACGAGGTGGATATCGACGGACGTGACGCGGACGGCCCCGCCGGACTGGCACAGGGGCAGGGACGCCGGCTGCGCATCCGCTTTCCCGACGCCGGTTACTTCATCGCCGTGCGCGTGGAACGGATGAGCCGCCTTGGCCGCTGCGAATACGTTTCGGCGCCTTACCTCAAGCGTCCCGGAGAACCCTGGCGTTGCGCGGATGCCGCAGGCCTCGTGCATTTCCTGCTGGAACGCGTGGCACCGGCGTGCGGCTTCAACGATGAGCTGCTGGCGCAAAGCGTCAACAGCGTGGATATCACGCGCCGCCTGCTCGCCAGCGACGAGGGCAGGGCGCCTAGCGGGGATACCTTGCTCGACGCGGAGCAGGCGATGATCTGGGGCCACGCGATGCATCCCACGCCGAAGAGCCGCGAAGGCGTGCCGATCGAGCATGTGCTGGCCTGTTCGCCGGAGGCCGGCACGCGATTCCCGTTGTACTGGTTCCGCGTCGATCCGCGCCTGCGCAAGGACTATGGCATCGATGTCGATGACACACTCGTACGCGCGGCCGAAGGCGACGACCTCTATCCCTGCCATCCGTGGGAAGTGGACCTGGTGCTTGCGAATCCCGCATTCCAGGCGGCGCGCGAACGCGGCTGGATCGAGCCTGTCGGACCACGCGGGCTTGCGCTCGGCCCAACCTCGTCGGTACGCACGATGTACCACCCCGAGCTGGACTACTTCCTCAAGATGTCCATCCATGTGCGCCTGACCAACTGCGTGCGCAAGAACGCATGGTACGAACTGGAAAGTGCCGTGGCCCTGACGTCGTTGCTGCATCCGGCGTGGAACGACGTGCGCCGGCGCGTGCGTGGTTTCGACGTGCTTACGGAGCCCGCGGCCACGACGCTCGATTTCAGTGCCGCCAGCGATGATGCGGAGGCGATACGCGCATTGACCGAAAGTTTCGGCATGCTCTATCGCGACACGCTGGATGCGGCCACCCGCGCACGTCATGAACCGCGTGTCGCGGGCGCATTGTTCGCGACGGATCGCCATGGCGCGCGTCCATGCGCGACGATGGTCCGCGCCCATGCCGCCAAGGCTGGTTTGCATTACGACGAGGCCGCGGTGCGCTGGTTCGAGAGCTATGCGGCGTTATTGCTGGATGGCGTTTGGCTGGCGTTCTTCGAGCACGGCGTGGTGCTGGAACCCCACCTGCAGAACACGTTGCTTGGTTTCGAAGACGGCTTGCCCACGCGGGTATGGGTGCGTGACCTCGAAGGTACGAAGCTGGTCGATACGGCGTGGTCCGACACGGCGTTGGCCGACCTCTCGACACGGGCCCGCGAATCGCTGCTCTATCCGAAGGCACTGGGCTGGAAGCGCATCGCCTATTGCGCGCTCATCAACAATCTCGGCGAAGCGATCTTCCACCTCGCCGCCGGTGCCGGCCATGGTGACGAGTTCGACACGCTGGAAGACCGGCTGTGGGGTGTCGTTGGCAGCATCGCGTTGCGCTGGCGTGCGCGCTTCGGCGCGGAGGAATTGCTGGATGCGCTCGTCGAAGGTGCCGACCTGCCCAGCAAGAACAACCTGCGTACGCGCCTGTTCCGCCGTGCGGACCGCGAATCCGATTACACCGCGCTGCCCAGCCCGCTTGCTGGGCGTGTCAGTTCACGGGTGGCCGCATGAGCCTGGCACCTCACGTGGCCCCCGCTGTCGCGGCCCTGCGGCGATGGCGCGAGCAGCATCGCGAACCCGTGTGCGCGTATGTTTACGATCTGGACGCGCTGGCTCGCCACGCCGCGTGGATGAAGTCACTGCTTCCGTCGCGCTGCGAACTCTTCTATGCGGCGAAGGCCAACGCGGAGCCACCAGTGCTGAGCACGCTGCGTCCCTTCGTGGACGGGTTCGAGGCCGCCTCCGGTGGTGAACTGCGCTGGTTGCATCAGCATGAAGCGGGTCGTCCGTTGCTGTTCGGTGGTCCCGGCAAGCTGGACGACGAACTGGCCTTGGCGGTATCCCTTCCGGACTGCGCCATCCATGTCGAAAGCGTTGGCGAGATCGAACGCCTTGCCGTCATCGCCGAGCGTGCCCGGCGGCGCGTGCCCATTTTCCTGCGCATGAATATCGCGCTTCCCGATCTGGGAACGACGCGCTTGATGATGGGCGGGCGTCCTTCGCCCTTCGGCATGGACGAAGAAGCGTTGCCGCAGGCATTGGAGCGTCTGCGCTCGTCGTCCTGGCTCGAATTGCAGGGGTTCCATTTCCACCTGATGTCGCACCAGCCGGACGTGCGAACGCAGCTCGCGCTGGTCGACGCCTGTCTTGCCGCCGTCGACCGCTGGAAGGTGGAGCATGGCGTCACGGCAGCCGTCGTCAACGTGGGCGGCGGTTTTGGCGTGGACTATGCGGAGCCGTCGCATTCGTTCGACTGGGCCGCCTTCTGCGCGGGACTGGCGGCGCCGCTGGCACGTTATCCCGAGGTCACCCTTCGCTTCGAGCCCGGCCGCTACGTGAGCGTGGCCTGCGGCTTCTATGCGATGGAGGTGATCGACATCAAGCGCAACCACGGCCAGTGGTTCGCGATCGCGCGGGGCGGCACGCATCACTTCCGCACGCCCGCGGCGCAAAGTCACAACCATCCCTTCGTCGTGGTGCCGCGTGGCGGCCTGCCGGTGGTGACGAACGACGCCGTCACGCTCGTCGGCCAGCTATGCACGCCCAAGGATGTCCTGGCGCGCGACCAGTCCGTCGCCACGTTGGCCGTGGGCGACTGGCTTGTCTTCCCGCTGGCTGGCGCATACGCGTGGAACATCTCGCACCAGAACTTCCTGATGCACGCGCCCCCGGCGATGATTTTCCTGCCGGAAGTGCGTTTGCGGGAAGCGTCGGCCGCGTGAAGCGAGTGCTCGCTCAGCGCTGCGGAAGCCACAATTCGAGGACACCCGGCCTGCCTTGCCCCTGTGGCAGTGGCGTAACCTGGACCGTGATGCCCCAGGTACCCTTTGCCCAGCCGGCGAGGACCGTCGCGCAGCGCGCCCCATCCGATGCGGTATAGAGCAGCGTCGGTTGGTTCCACTTGAACGGGACACGCGTGCCGCGCCTGACCGCTGCTGCCGTGACGTTCTCGATGCCCGGCGCACGAAGCCCGAGGTTCTTCAGCGTGGCGGTGTAGCTCGCGGCGATCTCCCGCGTGCCTTCGTCATAGACCTGCGTGTACACGGTGGTCGGCCGGTCGACACCGCCGCAGGCGTTACGGACATCGTCTGCCGTGTAGGTCACCACGACCGTAGATGCCTTCGCACTTGCGATGGGCGCGGCAGGTTCGGTGGCTCCGGTCTCAGGCGGAGGCGGTGGTGGCGGAGGTGGCGGAGTCGTATCAGGCGCCGGAGGCGGTGGCGGCGGAGGCGCGGCCGCCGTGGACGATTGAGTCATCGTTCCCCGATCGCCGAGGGACTCGTCATCCGGAGGGGGGTTGTC
>DATNJP010000482.1:0-7014 GCA_035603855.1 Luteibacter sp.
AGCGCCATAACGCATCGGACACCGCTGTTGGCGAAGGCGCGACACGCGACACCGTCTTCGACACCAGCGCGGGGGCGGCCGTGGGCAAGGTCACTTCGGCCAGGCGACGGGTCATCGGCGCACGCTCGTACGTGAGCGCTGTCAGCCAGCTGGTGCCGGCGATGCCGAGGACCAGGGCGAGGGCGCTGAGCGAAGTGCTGGTACGTAGTGCGAGCATGAAAGGCTTTGCGGGCGGCTCGAGCCACCCGTGTTCTCCGGTCAGGGGCGTTCGAGGATCGCGGTGACACCCATGCCGCCCGCCGTGCAGATGGAGATCAGGCCGCGGCCGGATCCTTTCTGCTCGAGCAGCTTCGCCAGCGTGGCGACGATGCGCGCACCGGTCGCCGCGAAGGGATGGCCCGACGCGAGACTGGAGCCGTTGACGTTCAGTTTTGCCGGGTCGATCGAGCCCAGGGGGCCATCGAGTCCCAACCGGTTGCGGCAGTAATCCTCGTCTTCCCACGCGCGCAGCGTGCACAGCACCTGCGCGGCGAAGGCTTCGTGGATCTCGTAGAAATCGAAGTCCTGCAAGGTCAGGCCGGCCTGTTTCAGCATGCGCGGCACGGCGATGGTCGGCGCCATCAGCAGGCCCTCGCCGTGGACGAAGTCCACCGCGGACACCTGCGCGTAGGTGAGATATGCCTGGATCGAAAGGCCACGCGACGCGGCCCAGTCCTCGCTGGCCAGGAGCACGGCGGCGGCGCCGTCGGACAGGCCCGTGGAATTGCCCGCCGTGAGCGTGCCCTGCCCCGAGGTCTTGTCGAAGGCCGGCTTCAGCGAGCCGAGCTTTTCCAGTGTGGAATCCGCGCGCAGGAAACCGTCGCGCTTCAGACCGCGGAAGGGCACGACCAGGTCGTCGAAGAAACCCTTGTCGTACGCCGCGCCCAGTTTCTGGTGGCTGGCCAGGGCGAGTTCGTCCTGTTCCACGCGGCCGATCTTCCATTCCTTGGCCATGATCTCGCAGTGGTCGCCCATCGACTTGCCCGTGCGCGGCTCGGCCACGCCGGGGAAGGAGGGTTTCAGTTCCTTGAACGAAAAGCCGCGAGTGGCGACCTGGAACTTCTCTTTCAGTGTCTTCGCGCGGTTCAGCGCCAGCAGGCGCTTACGAAGTTTCTGACCGTAGACGATCGGCACGTCGCTGGTGGTATCGGAACCGCCGGCGATACCAGCGTCGATCTGCCCCGTGGCGATCTTGTTGGCGATGACGATCGCGTTGTCCAGCGAGGTGCCGCAGGCGCGTGCCGTGGTGATGCCGGGGGTGGTCGGTGCCAGGCCGGACGACAGCAGGGCCTCGCGGGCCAGGTTCCAGTCCGACGAGTGCTTGATGACCGCACCCATGGCGACTTCGCCCAGTTCCGCACCGTGCAGGCCGAAACGCTCCACCAGGGACCCCAGCACCTTGACCGACATCCCGAAGTTACCGACGTCGGCGTAGGCGGTGTTGTTGCGGCAGAAGGGAATGCGGACGCCGCCGACCACACCCACACGCTTTTGCGTCTTTTCCATGCTTTAAGAAACGATCCAGACCGATGGGGATGCCGCCAGGCAAGCCAGAATGCGAAGACGAAGGGATCGCGGACGCCGACGATCGCCGACGAACGCGTATCGGCAAGGCTAACCCGCATCCCCTCCGGGCGAAAGCCCGATATGCCCGGATGATAGAATTGCGTTCCTTTGCCGTTCGGAAAAACCTGCCGTGAACGAGTCGCTGATCGCCTGCCCCGCCGTCCTGGCGCTGGAACTGGCCCCGGGCGGCATGCCCGGCCGGCTGGAACTGACCCGCGATGAAGCGCAGGAACTGGCGGCCCTGGTGGCCAACGACCTGCGCGCCCTGCTGCCGGGCGTGGAGGAATCCCGCTTCGCCCTGGTCGGCGCCCTCTTCGATGGCGTGGAACTGCTGCGGCCCGGGTTTCCCGTGTTCGCCACCCTGGAAGAACTGGCCCGGCGCATTCCCCGCGTGACCACCGCCGGTGGCGTGGTCGCCTTCGGCACGCACGAAGGCCACATGCCAGCGCAGCCGCTGGTGCCGGATTCGCGCTATGCCGGCGGCCCGATGCGCCTGATTCCGTGGATGCTGCTGGCCCCGGCCGATCTGGCCGAGGAGCTGACCTCCCGCATGGAAGTGGAGCTGGTGGGCCGCGGCGAAGCCGGCACGGCCACGGCGGATTTCCTCATGCGCACCCTGGGCATGCGCCTGGAGCACGCCCGCTATCTCAGCCGCGACGACCTGCTGGCCCTGACCTGCGTCCAGTACGAGCACGTGAACCTTGCTCCCCTGTGGACCATGCTCGAAGCGGCGCTGCTCACTCCTTATAAGGAGGAGACGGCCCTCGGCTCCCGCGGCCTGCCCCTGCATTACGCTGAAGGCCGGGTCGGCATCCCGGGCCCCTCGACGTGGTTCGCCCGTGCCGGGGCCAAGCGCGAGAACGCCGCGCATGAATTCGCCGGGACGCTGTTCGAACTGCGCCAGTACGCGGCCCTGCTCGCCGCCCATCATGTGCCGCTGCACCTGGAAGGCCAGTCCGCACAGACGGCCGGTTACCTGATCGAACCGGTAGCCGAGGCCGACCCTGCCCTTCCGGCGCCCATGATCTACGCCCATGAGGCCGCGGGCCTGGGCATGGCGGCACTCACGGTGGCCCAGCCCGCACCGGGCAAGGCACGGGTGCTGGCCCACGGCTATCCACTGGCCCCCGACGCGCTGGCCCCGTTGCTGGATGCCCTGGCCGATCGCTACGCCACCGAAACCGAGGTGCATGCCCTGGGTCGCGTGCTGCTCGACGCCGACGGAGCGCTTTCGGCGCCCGCGCCTGTCGTGCACTGAGACGTTTTTCACGAATCGTTCGATATACGCAGGCCGGGTGGACGGATTAGAGTGAGCCGACGACCACCCGGCGACTGCATGCGCGCTTCCGCCCCACCTTCCAACGGCTCACCTTCCGACTGGTCCGCCTACCTGTTGGATCGCGCCCCCGCGATGATCGCCTACGTGGATACGGCGGCGTGCTATCGCTATGCCAGTCCCGCCTACCTCGAGTGGATGAACATCACCGAGGCCGACGTGGTCGGCCGTCGCATGGACGAACTCATCTCGCCCGCGCTCTACGACCGCATCGAGCCCGAACTGCGCGCGGCGCTGGCCGGCATGCAGGTGGTGGCCGATCGCGCCATTCATCACGACGATGGCCACCGTTACGCCCAGGCCACGTTCTCGCCCGACCTGGACAGCAACGGCGACGTGCGAGGCATCGCCATCCTGCTCGCCGACATTTCCAGCCGGCGCGTGCTCGAAGCCCGCCTGAAAGAGAGCGAGCGCCGTTTCTCGCAGGCATTCCGCTACGCCGCCATCGGCATGGCCCTGGTGCTCCCGAACGGGCGCTGGCTGCAGGTGAACGAAGCACTGTGCGCCATGCTGGGGTATGGCGAAGAAGAGATGATGTCCACCGCCTTCCAGGTGCTGACCCATCCCGACGATCTCGCCGCCGACCTGGCCCTGGTGGAGAAGCTGCTGTCCGGTGAGCGCCTGTCGTACCACATGGAAAAGCGCTACGTGCATCGCGATGGCCACATTGTGCATGCGCAGCTCAGCGTGTCGCTGGTGCGCGACGAACATGGCGATCCGCTGTACTTCATCTCGCAGGTGCAGGACATCAGCGAGCGCAAGGCCTTCGAAGACGCGCTGTTCCGCGAGCGCGAGCTGGCCGAGGTCACGCTGAAGTCCATCGGCGACGCGGTCATCACCACCGACCCGAAGCTCATCGTCACCTCGCTCAATCCCATCGCCGAAGCGATGACCGGCTGGTCCACGCACGAGGCCGTCGGTCGGCCGATGGACGATATCTTCCAGTTGCGCGATCCCCTGACACGCCAGCCCATCCCCAACCCGCTGATCATGGCGGTGAGCAAGAACAGCATCGTGGGCCTCACCACGGACGCGATCCTCGTCCATCGCAATGGCTTCGACAGCCCTATCGAGGATTCCGCCGCACCGATACACGACCACGCGGGCAACGTGGTCGGCGGCGTCGTGGTGTTCCATGACGTGAGCGAAACGCGGGCGCTGGCGCTGAAGATGGCGCACCTCGCCCACCACGACACCCTGACCGGCCTGCCGAACCGCGCGCTGCTCACCTCGCGCATGGAGTTCGCGGTGACTGTGGCGGCGCGTCGCAACCAACGCGCCGCGCTGCTATTCGTCGATGTCGACCATTTCAAGCAGATCAACGATTCACTCGGCCACGCCGCCGGCGATGCCTTGTTGCAGGAAGTAGCCCGCCGCATTCGTGCGGCCGTGCGCTCCGACGACACCGTAAGTCGTCTCGGCGGCGACGAGTTCGTGGTGTTGCTGCCGCAGATCGACGGTCCATCGGATGCCAGTGGCGTCGCCGAGAAGGTGCTCGCCGCGTGCAGCCAGGCGGTCGGCATCGGCATGGACGCTTCGGCGCTGACGATCAGTTTCAGCATCGGCATCAGTGTCTATCCCGACGATGCCGTCGACGCCGAATCGCTGCTACGCAACGCGGACACCGCGATGTACGAAGCGAAGATGCAGGGCCGTAACGGGTACCGCTTCTTCAACCCGAGCATGAACGAGCGCAACACGGCACGTGTGCGCATCGAAGTGGAACTGCGCAAGGCGCTGGCCCGCAACGAGTTGAGCCTGCATTACCAGCCGAAAGTCGACGTCAACCTCGGCACCATCGTGGGTGCGGAGGCGCTGCTTCGTTGGCGGGTGGACGGTGAGGACATCTACACGCCGGAGCAGTTCATCCCGGTGGCGGAAGACTGCGGCCTCATCGTCCCGATCGGCGAATGGGCCCTGCGCGAAGCGTGTCGCCAGGCGGAAATCTGGACGCGCCTGTACCGTCCGCTGTCCGTGTCGGTCAATGTGTCCGCGCTGCAATTCCAGCACACGCGCTTTTTTGAATCCCTGGAGAGCGTGCTGGCCGAGACCGGCCTGCACCCCACGCTGCTGGAACTGGAACTCACCGAGCGCACGGTGATGGAAGGCGGCGACCACATCGCCGACCTGCTACGCAAGATCAAGTCGCTGGGCGTCTCGCTCAGCCTCGACGACTTCGGCACGGGCTATTGCAGCCTTTCATACCTCAAGCACTTCCCTATCGACACCCTGAAGATCGACCGCGCCTTCATCCGCGACGTCGCCTGGGATAACGACAGCGCCGCCATCGTCAGCGCCATCGTCACCATGGGCAAGGGGATGAACAAGCACGTGCTGGCGGAGGGTGTGGAGAGCATGGAGCAGGCGGATTTCCTGGGGTCTGCCGGGTGTTCGCAGATGCAGGGCTTTCTGTTTGGTAAGGCTATGCCTGCTCGGGATTTTGAGGAGCGGATTTCTGCGGTGGATACGGGGGATCCGCGTGTGCTTGTGGATTGAAGGGCATCGCCGCTGAAGCGGCTCCCACATGGGGCCTGCATGGGTCCCACATGCATCCTCATGGCTCCCACATGGGCCGTGTCTTGGGTCAGGATGCCAGGGGGGCCTCGTACATGAAGTAGTGGCAGCGTTCCATGCCCAGCCCTGCGTACGTTGCCTGTGCCCGCTCGTTTTCCAGTTCGACGTATAGACGCAGGCCAACGGCACCGGCGCCATTGGCCATCGCCTTTACGTGTGCATACATTCCGCGGAATACGCCGGCGCGCCGCGCCTCTTGCGCCACGTACACACTCTGCACCCACCAGAAGTCGCCACAGCGCCAGTCACTCCACTCGTAGGTGACAAGCAGGCAACCTACGGCGACGCCATTCAATTCGGCGACGAGATAGAACCCGCGACGGGGTTCGTCAAACACCGCGCGCACACCACGGCCGATCGTCTCGGGATCGAGCCGCTTCTGTTCGGTTTCCCAGGCCATCGCGATGTTCCAGCGAGCGATAGCGTCGGCGTCGTTCTCGGCCGCGCGGCGAATTTCCAGGGTCATGTCGTTATCCGTTCGAAGGCCGCCGCTTGCGCGACGCACCGAGTTTACGAGTAAGGGTGTTGCGACCCACGCCCAACGCGGCGGCCGCGTGCTGGCGATGGCCATCGTTGGCTAGCAACGCCACCTGCAGCAAGGTCTTATCCAACGCGTCGCGGGCACGCGCGTGCACATCGACTTCGCCCTGCGCGAGCGCGTCCTGCGCCCAGAGACGCAGGGCGTCGGTCCACTCCGCACTGCGCGTTTCGCGCGTGGGCAATCCGCCGAGATCGCTGGCCTGAATCTCCACGCCAGGTGCGATCACGGCGAGACGACGACACAGGTTTTCCAGCTCGCGCACATTGCCGGGGTATTCCCGCTGTTCGATCAACTTCATCGCGGCACGCGAGAATCGCTTGGGCGGCAGCTTCAGTTCCGTTGCCGCCTGGGCGAGAAAGTGTCGCGCCAGCAGCGGGATGTCGCCCCGGCGTTGACGCAGCGATGGCAGTTCGATGCGAACCACATCGAGACGATGCTTGAGATCCGCACGGAACAGGCCAGCTGCCACGCGAGCATCCAGGTCCTGGTGCGTGGCCGCGATGATGCGCACATTGCCATGCATCAGCTCGCGCCCGCCGACACGATAGAACTCGCCACCGGCCAGCACGCGCAGCAGGCGTGTCTGCAAGGCGAGCGGCATGTCGCCGATCTCGTCGAGGAAAAGTGTGCCGCCCTCGGCCTGCTCGAAGCGCCCCGCGTGCCGCCGCGTCGCGCCCGTGAACGCACCCGCTTCGTGACCGAACAGTTCGCTTTCCAGCAACTCGGACGGAATGGCGGCCGTGTTCAGGGCGACATAGGGCTTGCCGCGGCGCGCACTCTCTTCATGCAGTGCACGCGCCACCAGTTCCTTGCCTGTACCGGTCTCTCCCGTGATCAGTACGTTCAGATCGCTGGAGGAGACACGGCCGATGAGACGGAAGACCTCGCGCATGGCGGCACTCTCGCCCAGCAGCGCATGGGTGTCCGTGACCGGCGTCGGCACGATCACTTCCTCGTG
>DATNJP010000483.1:0-6295 GCA_035603855.1 Luteibacter sp.
CACGCTTGGCCGCCCGCGGTGTCGCACTCGCCGCGCCGGTGACGCCTGCGCCGGCGACGACTTCGGCACCGCCCGCCGTGGCGGCAACGCCCGGCGGCACGAACGACAACGCACCGGCACCTTCGACCTCGGTGGCCGCATCGCCCGACCTCCAGCACGCGGAACACGAGGCACGCCTGGAATCGTTGCGGCGTGCCACCGCCGCCGGTGACCTCAACAAGGCGATCGAGAGTTTCCAGCAGCTTCGCCAGATCGACGGTGGCACGGTCGAGACGAACGACGAAGCGGCGAACCTGTTGACCCACGGGTTCCTCGACGCGGCACGTGACGCGTGCCGGCAAGGCCACTGGAAGGATGCCGCGCAGCGGATCGACAACGCGCTGTCGGTCATCGGCGAGCGGGATGACCTGCGTCGCGCGCTGACCCGCTACGACCTCGCCATCGCGGTGATGACCGCGGCGAAGGCGCCGATGGTCGCTCCCGCCGACCAGGACGACCTGCGCAAGCGCATCGATGCGGTGAAGGAAAGTGATCCGGACGGCCTGAAGGACATGGAGGCGGCGATGGTCGCTTCGAAGGCCCTTCCCGAAGGCTCGCTCGATGCCGTTGTGAAGAAATTGCGTTCCACGCCCGCGGTGGCAGCGACGCCGCCGGATCCCTGCGCACGTCGCGGCCTCGCAGGTACCGCGCGCGAGTGCTTCGACACCTTCGCCGTGGGCTCATACGGCCCGGCGATGGTTGTGATACCGCATGGACGCAAGCCGTTCGCCATGATGCGTACCGAGGTGACGATCGGCAATCTCGATCAGTTCTGCCGGGCGACGCGCACCTGCGCCGTGTCGCGTGGGGTGGGTGCGACGGAACCGGCTCGCTCGATTCCGGTGGCGTTCGCGCAGCGCTACGCGGCATGGCTGTCACAGGTCAGCGGCCACACCTACCGTTTGCCGACGGATGAGGAGTGGTTACTCGCGGCACACGCGAACGTGGGTTGGGACAGCAAGGAAGGCAATTGCGGCGCGTCGTCATCGAGCCTGGGCCGCCTCATGAAAGCGCCGGACTTCAGTGACAAGGGCGCCACGAATCCCTGGGGGTTGGTGGACATGACGGGCAGCGTCTGGGAATGGGTGACCAAGGGCAGCGGCCTGGCTGTGCGCGGTGGAAGCTATCGCAGTGGTGGCGATGCATGTTCCGTGGATACGGTCCAGGTGAGCGACGGCTCGGCGGAACGCGATGTCGGCTTCCGGCTCGTCAGGGAGATCCACTGATGGATTGGGACATCATCGTGAACCAGGAACTCGCCGCCCTGAACGAGGCTTACAGCCGCGCACGCATCGAGACGCCCGAGTACCGGCTGCGCCGCCGCATGCTCCTGCGCTCGGCGCTGCGGCGGCAAGGCGCATCGATTCATACCTTGCGTCGGCCGGCCGGCGTGCCGGCGCCCACGGCGGCGGCGGTGATGCGTGCGATGCCAATGCGCCGCGCCACGTCATCGCGCAAGCGACGCGCGGGTTCCGCCATGCCGTGGATCGTGGGCGGCCTGGTGCTGGCGAGCGCCATCGCGGCCGCGTGCCTGTTCCTGTTTCCACCGCCCTGATCGGCGGTGAAACGCAGCGTACTCAGTTCCCGTTGTCGCCCGAGAGCACCTGGAATTCAGAGAGACCACCGGGTGCGATCGCCTGAAGCAGTTCCGCGAAACTGAGACCGACCAGCTGGCCGGCGCGGCGAAGCAGGGGTGGTACCGGGCTCGACGGTTCGTGTACGGCATACCACGCACAGATCTCGTCGAGCAGGCGAATGACATCGTCGGTGCCGCGGATAGGTCCGCGTGCCGTCGATGTGCCGACGGTCGATTCCTGCATTGTTTCGTCATGCGATACGTCCTCGACGGACGTGGCCACGGGCGCGTCGGGAAGGCGAATGGCAACCTGCGCGTGGACGAAGGTGTTGAGTTCGCGCAGATCGCGCAGCAGCGCATCCAGGTCCGGGCCCATGCCCGGCGTGCGCTCTTCGAACGTGCGACCGATCGCCTGTACGTGGTCGAGTGCCGCGACGACGCTTTCATGGACTCGACGGAGTTCGTCGACATCGACCTGCTGGCAGACGAGATCGACATGTTCCTGCGATACCGGTGAGCCTTCGTCGCTTTCGCCGGGCTTCAGCGCGCCGCTGAGCACGCGCAGGTCGCGCAGCGAAAAACCACCGATACGTTCCGCACGGAGCAGGGGAGCCTGGCGCAGGTAGGCCAGCATGCGCTCGGGCGACGCCAGTGCAGCGAGCGCGTTGATCCTCTCGATGGGATCGTCGTCCTCAAGGCGGGGATGCACCTCGTCCCAGTAACGATCCAGCAGCCCGCGAACGAGGCCCAGTCCATCCGTCCAGGTGGGAATACCCGAGGTTTTCAGCCACGCCGCGGCGAGGTGCACGGCGATGCGCAGGTCGCGCGTGCGTTCGGCCAGTTGCGCGGCGTGCAGCGCGACATCGCGCCACTCCGGCTCCTCGGCCTGCTTCACCGTGTTGCCGACCGCGCGCTCCGGCTTGGGTGCGGCGAGCGATTCCAGGGTGAGGAAGTCGGCGTCGTACTCCAGGTTCGGGCCACAGGGCGCGTCCGTATCCAGGGGCGCGAGCAGCGTCTCAGTGGTATCCATCGCGGCCTCGCTCGATGATGGGGAAGATGGATTTGGGCGGTTCCGCATGCCTTGTAGGATGCAGGCCGCGACTCACGCGTATGAGTTCGTCGCGCAACCAGCGGTGCGCAGGCTGCTTGTCGAGACGGCTGTGCCACGCCATGGCCAGGGACATGTCCGGCATGTCGAACGGGATCGCATACGCTTCCACGCCGGGACCGACCGCTTCGATCATGCTTTGCGGCAGCGTGCAGACCAGGTCCGTGGCGGCGAGAATCGGGCCGATGGTGTCGCCGTGCGGCGCCGACACCAGCACGTCACGCGTGAGGCCCATCTCCTTCAGTCGCGCGTCCATCAGGCCATGCATGCGCCCCGACGTCGAGATGATCAGGTGTCCCAGCGCGCAGTAGTCCTCGATGGTGAGGGGCTGCGAACCACGTGGATGTCCCTCACGCTGCAACATCACGAACTCATCCGCCATGAGCGGACGCATCTTCAGCGATGGCGGAATCTGCTCGGTCGGTGCGAGCAGGATATCGATCTCGCCGCTTTCGAACTGAGCCAGCACATCCGCATCTTCACAACCGGTGTGGAACGCCAGTCGCAGTTCACGGTTGCAATGATCCTGGAACGCCTGGATGAGCGGGCGGGAGAACGTGCTCACGGCGCTGAACGAGCCGCCGATGCGGAACGTGGCGGCATCGCGCGACGGTTCGAAGACACCGTTCGGGTCGCCCAGCGTGCCCAGCTGCGACAGGGCATCGCGCAGGGCAGTAGCCATTTCTTCCGCTTTCGGCGTCGGCACCATGCCACGGCCGGTCTCGGAGGGAACGAGAAGCGGGTCCTTGAACAGTCGGCGCAGCCGCGCCAGCTGCGCGGAAAGCGCAGGCTGGCTCACGTGCAACTTGGACGCGGCGCGCGTCACATTACGTTCTTCCAGCAACATGTCGAGGGACACGAGAAGCGGAAGGTCACTCGGTTTCAGATTCATCGATCGCGGGCACCGTTCACCTGTCAAAACACAGGCGCAGATGTCCGGAACGGTAGTCAGTCCTTGAAGTCCGTTCCGGAAGGCATGGAAACCAGGGTTTCCGTGACGTGGTCCGCAGTTCCTTGAGCTTTACGCACCGACGTTTTGGTTGCGTTTAGCTTTTTGTTGTTCTACGGTTGGACGTCCATTTGTGCCCGCGGGCGCGCCACCGTCAATCACTCAAAAGAAGGTGGCGTGGCGGCGACAGATGTGTACTAGCGCAATTTTTTTCAGTCGTGTCGACGGGAAAAAACGGCGAACACCGCGGCCCAGCAGGGCAGCGCGAAAAGCAGCCATGGCATGTTTCGCTGCGGAAAATCCGGCCACAAGTGAAGCAACAAACCGATCACGCAGGCCGCGAACGACATCGTTGCGATACGCGGGGCCAGCCGGCCCATCGGACGCCCCGCGCGGCGCAACCGCCACATCGCAGGAATCAGCAGCAGTGCGAGAGGCTGGAATGCCAGCAGGTTGAAGTTGCCCCATGCCGAGCGATGCAGCGTGAACATCCACAAGGCGAGCATGAACAGCCCGGCGACGCCTGCGAAGATCGTGAACAGTGTGCCTGCGGCGACGAAGACGCCGCGGGCGAAGCGCTGGCGCGTGATGAGGGGCAGGGCGAGCGGTATCGCGAACAGGATGCCCGCGCCAAGCAACGGCCAACGGAGGTCCGGGGCCTGTTCCGGCGGCGGATCGAGACGATTCGGCGAGATGGTCGTTTCATCTGTAACCAGCGGGCGCGTCGATGCCCCGTCGCTGATGCGGATATCGCGCAACGAGGCTTCGAGCGTCATCGGCAGGAACGCCTCCTTCCACGCCGTCATGGGCTGGTCGGCGTAAGGGCCGAGGCCCAGGTCCATGCCGAGCATCAACCAGGGCTGGTTGCTCATGAGGCGCGCCGTCTGCTCGCGGAAGGTCATGCCGCCGGGCTTGTCGCGCATCTGTGTGCTGAGCACGCCGCCAAGCGCCGAGTCGAGTGCATCGCGCACGCGCGTCGTGCAGTTGTCGACGTAGTAGTCGTAGTTGTAGCCGGCGTTTTCCGGACGGATGTTCCAGAGCAGGAAGCGACGCAGGGTTTCCTTCTGCTCGTCGGTCAACGTCAGGCGCTGGCGGCGCACATAGCGGCCTTCACCGGCATAGAAATCGATGTCGGATTGCGTGGTCTCCGCATCCATGCGGTAGGCCATGATGCCGCGCGCGAAATTGAGCAGGAAACCTTTCTGGTCGAAGTCGAACACGCCGTAGTTGAAGGCGATGGACTCACCGCTGGCCGTGTCGCGCACTTCCAGCGCATCGTGGCCGAAGCGCTCCCAATAAATGTCGCCCGGACCATAGGTCATCAGCGAGATCTCGAGGTTCGCCGCCGGTGCGTCGACGACGCCCGCGCGGGCGAAAGGCACGAAACACAGGGCGAGCAAGAGAATCAGGGCATGGCGCATCGGCAAGACGTATCCGTGTTCAAGGCAGGTATCGGGGCAGGAGCGAACCCTGTTCGCTCCTGCCGTGGGCGCCTGGTTCAGGCGCCGTTGGCGCGCGCGACGTGGAACTGCTGGACGCGGCGGTCGTCCGCCTCGGTGACCCGGAACAGGAAGCCACCCACGGCGATCTCTTCACCGGCGGCCGGCAGATGGCCGAACTCGGACGTGATCATGCCGCCGATGGTGTCGAATTCCTCATCGGAGAAGTGCGCGCCGGCGACTTCGTTGAAGTCGGCGATCGGCGTGAGCGCGCTCACCGCGAAGCCGCCTTCATCGAGCGCCTGCACCAGCACGGGATCTTCCTCGTCGTCGTGCTCGTCGTCGATCTCGCCGACGATCTGCTCGAGGACGTCCTCGATGGTGATGAGGCCGGCGACGCCGCCGTACTCGTCCACCACGAGCGCCATGTGGTTGCGCGTGAGGCGGAATTCCGCCAGCAGCACGTTCAGGCGCATCGATTCGGGAATCAGCACCGCCGGGCGCAGGAGGTCGCGGACATCGCCGCCTTCGCTCTGGCCGAAGTACTTGAGCAGATCCTTTGCCAGCAGGATGCCAAGGACTTCGTCCTTGTCCTCGCCATGCACGGGAAAGCGGGAGTGTCCGGATTCGACCACGGCCGCCAGGATATCGGGCAGCGGGGCATCGACGGGAAGGCTGACGATCTGGGCGCGGGGCACCATGACATCGTCGACGCTGAGCTCGGTCACCTTGATCGCACCCTCGACCATGGTCAGGGTGTCGTTCGAGAGCAGGCCATTGACCTGGGCGGTGCGCAGTTCTTCGATCAGTTCGTCGCGGTTACGCGGCTCGCCGGAAAACAGATGGCCCAGGCGGTCCCACCAGGATCGGTGAGCCGGGCCGTTGGTACTACCAGGGTCCTCGTTCATTACTCTTTGGAGTTCGGCCCGATAGGGCGGAAGGGTCAGTCTAACGGAATTCGTGTGACGGTTCAGGGCGGTGGGGGTTGGTGGGGTGGGGCATCGCCGCCGAAGCGGCTCCCACACAAAGCGCGGCCCTCTGGGAGCAGTCTCAGCTGTGGAAGCCACCTCAACTGTGGGAGCTGCCTCAACTGTGGGAGCTACCTCAGCTGTGGGAGCCGCTTCAGCGGCGATCAACCTTGCCTCAGGCCCCAAGCGAGCCTCAAGCCAGATAAGGATCCGCAA
>DATNJP010000484.1:0-4989 GCA_035603855.1 Luteibacter sp.
CTGGTCGAGGAACACAAGCTGCTACCCGCCGTGGTCGGCGCGATCGCGTCCGGGCGCCTGCGCTGGGACGGTGGCCCGGTGTTCGATGGGTCGTCCCTGGCCCGCCCCCTGGTCCTGACCGACCTGTAAGACCGCGTGACCCGGCATTCAGCCGGGCGCATTACAATCCAGCGCATGAAGACTTCCCTCCTCCGCGCCGGCCTCGCCATGGCCCTCGCCCTGCCCGCCACCGCCGCGTTCGCCGCGGATGTGCCGCAGTCCTTCACCGCGACCTACCAGGTGCTCAAGGATGGCGGTCCGCTCGGCGAGGCCACGGTCACGCTGAAGCCCGTCGGTAACGGACAGTTCGAGTACACGAACCAGACCAAGGGCACCTCGGGTATCGCCGCCATGCTCGCCGCGAACGTGTCCGAGACCTCGCGCTTCACCTGGGCGGGGCACGTGCCACAAGTCGTCAGCTATCACTACCAGCTCGACGCGGCGGTGAAATCGAAGACGCGCGATCTCACCGTGCAGGGCAACACCGTGCAGGTGCAGGACAACGCGAAGAGCTTCAGCTATCCGGCCGCGCCGGGCATGGTCGAGCGCAATACCTTGCCGCTCGCGCTCGGCGTCGCGCTGCGCTCGGGCCAGCAGCAGGTCGCCCTGCCCGTGGCCGTGAAGCAGGCCGTGGAGAACCAGCAGTTCAAGGCATCCGGCAAGGAAAAGGTCACGGTACCCGCAGGTTCCTTCACCGCCATCCGCGTGGATCGCACCGACGCCGATCGCGGCTTCAACGCGTGGTACGTGCCGGCGAAATTCCCGGTACCGGTGAAGCTGGCCCAGAAAGACGGCGGCGACCTGACGCTGGAACTGGTGAAGTTCGAAGGCCGCTAGTTTTTTGTGGGAGCCGCTCCTTATGGGAGCTGCTTCATGTGGGAGCCGCTTATTGTGGGAGCCGCTTCAGCGGCGATAGCCCGGCCGCGACAAGCACCCATCGCCGGCATAGCCGGCTCCCACACAAAGCAAAGCCGGCTCCCGCAAATGTCGGTCAGTTCGGCAGGCGGCGGATCTTCGCACCCAGCACGCCGAGCTTTTCCTCGATGTTCTCGTAGCCGCGATCGATGTGGTACACGCGATCGACAGTCGTATCGCCTTCGGCCACCAGGCCTGCCAGCACGAGGCACGCGGAGGCGCGCAGGTCGGTCGCCATGATCGGAGCGCCGCTCATCTTCGGCACGCCGGTGATGATCGCGGTGTTGCCTTCCAGGCGGATGTCCGCACCCAGGCGCTGCAATTCCAGCGCGTGCATGAAGCGATTTTCGAATACCGTCTCGGTGATGACACCCACGCCTTCGGCCACGCAGTTCAGCGCGGTGAACTGCGCCTGCATGTCCGTCGGGAACGCGGGATACGGTGCGGTCACGAGGTTGACGGCCTTCGGACGGCGACCCTGCATGTCGAGTTCGATCCAGTCCTTGCCGGTGCTGATGTGCGCGCCGGCTTCCTCGAGCTTCTGCAACACGGCGTCCATCGTGTCGGCGCGTGCGCCGCGTGCGCGCACCTTGCCGCCGGTCATCGCCGCGCCAACGAGGAAGGTGCCGGTCTCGATGCGGTCCGGCAGCACTTCGTAATGCGCGCCGTGCAGGCGTTCGACGCCTTCCACGATCAGCGTGGAGGTGCCGATGCCGTCGATCTTCGCGCCCATCGCGATCAGGCAATGCGCGAGGTCGACGACCTCGGGTTCCTGCGCGGCGTTCTCGATGACCGTCGTGCCCGATGCCAGCGTCGCGGCCATCAGGATGTTCTCGGTACCGGTGACGGTGACCATGTCCATGACGATGCGAGCGCCCTTCAGACGGCCCGCCTTCGCCTTGATGTAGCCGTTCTCGACCGAGACCTCGGCGCCGAGCGCCTGCAGGCCACGAATATGCTGGTCGACCGGGCGCGAACCGATGGCGCAACCGCCGGGCAGCGACACTTCGGCCTTGCCATAGCGCGCGACCAGCGGACCGAGCACCAGGATCGACGCACGCATGGTGCGCACGAGGTCGTAGGGCGCGACGCAGGAATTTTCAGGCCGCGGATCGATGTGCATTTTCATGCGATCGTCGAGGACCACGCGCACGCCCATGCGGCCGAGCAGTTCAATGAAGGTGGTGACGTCGTGCAGGTGCGGGACGTTGCCGATGCTGACCGGCTCGTCGGCAAGCAGGCAGGAGGCGAGGATGGGCAGGACGGCGTTCTTCGCGCCGGAAATGCCGACCTCGCCATTGAGCGGCTGGCCGCCGCTGATCAGGATCTTGGCCATGGAGGGAATGCCTTGAGAAAGGAAACAGACGAAGAATGGCGTGCGGCGCGCTGGATCAGCGGCGGCCGGCGGCTTCTTCCGGAGTGAGGGTCTTGAGGCCCAGTGCGTGTATGGCGCCGCCCATGAGGTCGCCGAGGGTGGCGTAGACGAGGCGGTGGCGGGCGAGAGGGAGCTTGCCGGCGAACTGTTCCGAGATGACGTCGGCTTCGAAATGGACGCCGTCGTCGCCACGAACGTCCACCCGGGCGCCGGGCAGGCCGGCTTCGATCAATGCCTGGATGCGCGCAGCGTCCATGGGTTCTCCGGTAATGGGGGGTCGCCGCGCCGGTGAGGGTTCCGAAACGGACCCTGAACCACCCGTCGATGGCAGCAACGATAAAATGAGAATATGTAATGGTAATGGAAATCCGGTGTCGCAGAAATGGACATCCCGGGTAACCAGGGACAGCCCCCACCCGGACAACGAGGTCGCATGAACGCCCGCACCGCTCCGCCAGCCGACGCCCGCCTCGTGAATGCCGACACCGTCATTCGTAGCGCACGCACCGTCATCAAGACTGAAGCGGCCGCTATCCGCGCCCTCGAAACGAAGGTGGACGCCGCGTTCGTCGGGGCCTGCCAGATGATCCTGGCCTGCAAGGGCCGCGTAGTCGTCTCGGGCATGGGCAAGTCCGGGCATATCGCGCGCAAGATCGCCGCGACGCTGGCCTCGACCGGCACCCCCTCGTTTTTCGTCCACCCTGGCGAGGCCAGCCACGGCGATCTCGGCATGATCCAGCCCGACGATCTCCTGCTCGGAATCTCCTACTCCGGCGAGACGGACGAGCTCCTGTACATCCTGCCGGCGATCAAGCGCCAGGGCATCGGCCTCATCTCGATCACCGGCAACCCGAAATCGTCGCTGGCCACCCAGGCCGACCTCAACCTCGACGCCAACGTCGCTTCCGAGGCCTGCCCGCACGGGCTGGCGCCGACGGCAAGCACCACGGCCGCCCTGGTCATGGGCGATGCGCTCGCGGTGGCGCTGCTCGAAGCGCGTGGATTCACCTCGGACGATTTCGCCCGCTCGCATCCTGCCGGCAGCCTGGGCCGCCGCCTGCTCCTGCATATCTCCGACGTAATGCACGCGGACGACGACGTGCCGCGCGTGGGCCTGAACGCCACGCTGAGCGAAGCCCTGGTGGAGATGTCCCGCAAGCGGCTGGGCATGACGGCGGTGGTGGATGCGGAGAATCGCCTGCTGGGCGTGTTCACGGACGGCGACCTTCGCCGTGCCCTGGACGACGACGGCGTCGACCTGCGCAATGCGTCGGTGGCGCAGCTGATGACCCGCGGTCCCAAGACGATCGGCTCCGACAAACTCGCCGTCGAAGCGGCGCAGCTCATGGAAAAGCACCAGATCAATGCCCTGCTCGTCGTGGACAAGGAAGGTTGCGTCGTCGGCGCGCTGAACATCCACGATCTGCTCCGCGCCCGCGTCGTCTGAACGACCGGGCCCCGGCGCGCTCGTGGCGCGCCGTCTCGTCCCCATATAGCGAACCATGGCCTACACCCATTACACCGAGATTTCCGCCGATGTCGCCGAACGCGCAGCCCGCGTGCGCGTGGTCGTGTTCGACGTCGACGGCACGCTGACCGACGGACGCCTCTGGTACGCCGAGGATGGTCGGGAGACCAAGGTCTTCCACGTTCACGACGGTCTTGGCCTCAAGGCACTCGAACGGAATGGCGTGAAGGTCGCGATCATCACCGCCCGCATCAGCCATCCCGTGTCGCTGCGGGCCGAGGAGCTGGGCATCGCCCACGTCTACCAGGGCCAGAAGGACAAGCGTGCCTGCCTCAACGGCCTGCTCGAGGCCTTGCGTCTGACGCCGGAGCAATCCGCCTTCGTGGGCGACGACCTGCCCGACCTGCCCGCCATGGGTATCGCCGGGCTGGCCGTGGCCACCGCCAACGCCCATCCCTGGGTGGCCGAGCGCGCCCATTGGCGTACGCGCCTGTCCGGCGGCTACGGAGCCGCCCGTGAAGTGGCCGACATGATTCTCGCCGCGCAGGGCAAGGCCGAGGCCGAGCGGGATCGCTGGCTGTGAGCGCGTTCAACCTGCTCAAGGACCGCAGCGCGACGGGCGTCGCGGGGATCCTCGCGGTCGTCCTGGGCGCCAGCGTGCTGATCTATTACTGGGCCGCGCCTGAGAAAAAAGTACAGGATTTCGTCGGACCACCCCGTTCCGGCTACGTGCTGACCAACTTCAACCTCGATTCCTACAACGAGGAAGGCAAGCCCGCGTTCAAGTTGATCGCGCCGCACCTCGAGCGGCGTGAAGGCGACGACTCGCTGTACATCAACGCACCGGACTTCGTCCTCCCCTCGACCAAGGAGGTCGGCGTCCCGCCGTGGACCGGCCATTCCGAATACGGCTGGGTGAACAAGGACGGCAGCCTGCTGAAGCTGCAGGGCAAGGTCCACATGGACCGCGTCGCCTTCGCCACCACCCAGGCCGCCAGCATCGACACGTCCGAAGTCACCGCGTGGCCGAAGGAGAACCGGCTGGAGACGGCCGAGGCGGCGCGGATCGTGCAGGGAACCTCTACAATGAACGGCGTTGGCATGCGCGCCAATCTCGACACCAAGCACCTGGAGCTCCTCGATGCAGTCCATAGCACGTACCAGCCGCGCAAGCGCTAAGACCGCCGTTCTC
>DATNJP010000485.1:0-13206 GCA_035603855.1 Luteibacter sp.
CGAGCAAAACCCAGACGTTCGGCATGTCGTGGGGGCCGGTCGTCTGGGTTTTGCTCGGCGAGATGTTCCCCAACCGCATCCGCGCACCGCCAACCTGAACCAGAAGGCCAAGGACCTGCAGACGCAGGAAGATGACCTCGACCAGCAGATGGACGACTACACCAAGCAGTTGACCACGCAGTACACGGCGCTGGACACGATGATGACCAAGCTCGCCGGTACCAGCAGCTTCCTCCAACAGCAGTTCGACTCGCTGACGGCGAGCAAGTAACCCGCCGCCCCAGGACAAAGACATGGCACTCGGATATTCCCAGGGCGCAGGCGCCTACCAGCAGGTCCGCACGCAGGGCGGCCTTGAAACCGCCGATCCGCATGGCCTCATCACCATGCTCATGGACGGCGCGCTCGAGCGCATCCGTTTCGCGCGTGCCTGCATCGCCACGGGAAACGTCGCCGGCAAGGGTGAGGCCATCTCCAAGGCGATCGAGATCGTCGGTGCCCTGAAGTCGGGCCTCAACCACGATGTCGACACGCCGCTGGTGGGTCAGCTCGAAGCGCTTTACGACTACATGAGCCGCCGTCTCCTGCAGGGCAACCTGCACAGCGACAGCACGATCCTCGACGAAGTCAGTGGTCTCCTCGGCCAGGTTCGCGAAAGCTGGGTGGCCATTCCCGTCGAAGCACGCCAGGTCGCCGGAGCGGGCGCATGAGCGAGGTCGTCTGGTGCGACCTCGAGCGTGTCCTCGGCCTGACCGAGGCGATGCACGCCGCCGCCAGCGAAGCACGCTGGGATGAACTCGCCGAACTGGAGGCCACGCGCGAGCCCATCCTGCGGGCCGGCACGATGCGCCAGGCGCCGGAGACGCTGGAGTCCCTGAAGTCCATCATGCTGCTCGACGGTCTCATCAAGGACCTGGTCTCGGCCGCCCGCGACGAGGCCGCCATCGCATGGGACGCCTCGCGCCGCGTACGCCGGGCCGTCGCCGCGTATAGTTCCTTCTGAGCGATAACCTTCGGCAGGGGTGGGGGCGCATGAGCGACGAAGGCTGGAAAGCATTTTCCGACAGGGTGGCGTGGGACGCGATGTTCCACGCCACCTGCGACGCCGTGGCCCGGCCCGAAGCCGCCGACCTGGCACTCATCAACGACCGCAACGCCAGTGTCCTGGTCGCCGTCTCGGCGCTCATGGACCGTCGCAGCGAGACGGCCGAGGACGATAGCCCGCTGACCCAGGAAGTGGCGCGCCTGGACGCCAAGCTCAACGTCCTCATGGAAATCGTCAACCGCTTGCTGCTGCCCCAGACGGGTCTGCCCGCGCGCATGCCGCTTCGCTTCAATGCCGCCGGCGCGGTGTTGCCCTGGGCTGTGCTGCCGCCCGTCGGGCAGACGGTCTTGCTGAAGATCCACTTCGACGTCTGCCGCGCGCTCCCCCTCGAACTGCCGGGCGTTCGCCTGGCCGGTCCGACGGACGGGAAGGGCTTCATTGGCTTCGAAGGGCTGTCCGAGGCCGTTCGCGATGGCATCGAACGCCTGGTTTTCCGCCAACACCGGCGCCAGGTGGCGGAAGCGCGGGCTCATGCCCGGCCGTCGGAAGGCGCCTCCGACCCGATGTGACCTTTTACGTCACGTGACGTAAGAACGTCGCGTGGCATCCAGCGTCACATTCGTGACGCCCGTCGTCACGCACGTCTCGCCCTTTATCCGGCCCTCCTTTCACTTGCTGCCGAAAAGGTTTTCCCTACACGCCGGAAGGCCGCCATACCACGTGGACTTCGGCCGTCGTGCGCCGGAATTCCGGCGTTGGCACGCTCCTTGATTGATACCTTGCAACGAAGCCGACGGGATTCCATCGCGAATCTCCCTCAGGACCTTCGACCACACGTCATGCAGGGGAATCTCAGGTGAAGTCTTCCAACTTTCTCGTCGTCGAATCCGACGCCTCCCGCGCCGAAAGCATCGTCTCCGCGTTGGCCTTCCTGGGCTACCGACCGGTGCTCGCCAGCCGCATGCAACCGGCGGAAGCCGCCGAGAGCTGGCGCGGTGCCTATGTCGGCACCGTCGAGGATGAGAGCGAACTGGAAGGCTATCTAGCGTCGCTTGGACGCAACGGCCGTAACCTGCCGATGCTGGTCGCCGCGGATTCCTCGCTGGCCACCTCCCTGATCGCCGACGACACGCGCAGCCAGAATGTCGAACTGGTGGACATGCCGCTGCGCTACGAGCGCCTGTCCGAAGCCCTGCGTGCCTTGCAGGCGCGCATGGAGCCGGTGCCGGCCAGCCGTCGCTTCGTTGGCCAGTCCGGTCCGATGCAGCGCGTGAACGCGCTGATCCGCCAGGTGGCCCCTTTCGATTCCAGCGTGCTGGTGCTGGGCGAGTCGGGCGCCGGCAAGGAACTCGTCGCCCGCACCATCCATGACTGCTCGCCGCGCCGCGACAAGCCGTTCGTCGCCATCAACTGTGGCGCGATCCCCGCGGAACTGCTCGAGAGCGAACTGTTCGGCCACGAGAAGGGTGCCTTCACCGGTGCCATCAGCACCCGCAAGGGCCGCTTCGAGATGGCCGAGGGCGGCACGCTGTTCCTCGACGAGATCGGTGACATGAGCCTGCCCATGCAGGTGAAGCTCCTCCGCGTGCTGCAGGAGCGCGTGTTCGAGCGCGTCGGCGGCAACCGCCCGCAGCGTTGCGACGTGCGCATCATCGCCGCCACCCACCGCGATCTCGAAGGCGCGATCGAAGGCGGCAGCTTCCGCGAAGACCTCTTCTATCGCCTGAGCGTGTTCCCGCTGGAAATGCCGCCGCTGCGCCAGCGCCTCGAAGACATGCCGGCGCTCATTTCCGAATTCAATCAGCGCCTTGTCCAGCGCGGCCTGTCGTCGATCCGCTTCTCGCCCAGCGCCATGGGCGCCCTCTGCCGCTATGGCTGGCCGGGTAACGTGCGCGAGCTGTCGAACCTGGTCGAGCGCATGGCCATCCTCATGCCTCACGGTGAGGTACGCGCTGCCGACCTGCCGGAAAAATATCGTGGCGCGCTGCCGGTGGAAGAGGTGTCCGGCGCGGCGCTCATCGCGATGATGGAAGCCGAGCCGGAAGTGACCGAGACCTTCAGCTATGCGGGTGAAGGCGACCCGTCGGTGCTTCCGCAGGGCGGCCTCGACCTCAAGGATCACCTTGCGGGTATCGAGATCGGCCTGATCCGCCAGGCCCTGAACTCGGCCAATGGCGTCGTGGCCCACGCGGCCAAGCTGCTTCGCGTCCAGCGCACCACGCTGGTGGAGAAGCTGCGCAAGTACGGTCTGTCGGAGACCGTCCAGGCGGGTTGATCGCACGCCGGTTGGCACAGGTCGTGCATCGGGAGACGGTAAACCGATAACGCGTTGGAAAACCGTCATGACCACGATCGACGTCAACAGCCTCCTGCTCCAGATGCGCCGTATCAGCGCGCAGACCGAGATGCCCGCACTGCGCGGTGTGGGCGAAGCCGCCCCGGTGGCCAAGAGCTCGTTCGGCGACATGCTCAAGCAATCGATCGAGAGCGTGAACGAGAGTCAGGACAAAGCCGGAAAAATGGCGGCATCGTTCGAGCGTGGCGATCCGGGTATCGATCTTGCCCAGGTGATGATCCAGGGACAGAAGGCCGATCTCTCGTTTCGCGCGATGACCGAAGTGCGCAACAAGATGGTCGATGCCTACAAAGAAATCATGAACATGTCGATCTGATTCGGCATGAGCGCAATGACAGGATTCGAGTCGAACCATGGCAGATAACGGCGTAGCCACCACGGACAGCAATACGGCTTCACGCATGGACTCGCTGAAGTCGCTGGCGCAGACGCCGGCGATGCGGCAGATCTTCATGCTCGCGGGCATCGCCGCCGCTGTCGCGATCGGCATCGCCGCCGTGATGTGGTCGCGCGCGCCGAATTACGGCTTGCTCTATGGCGGCCTGGAGCAGAAGGACGCCGCCGCCGTCACGCAGGCGCTGCAGGTGTCGAACACGCCTTATACCCTCAGCACCGATGGCAGTTCGATCTTCGTCCCCGCGGCGGACGTCGCCGGTGTACGCCTGAAGCTTGCCGGCCAGGGCCTTCCGCAAGGCAGCGCGGCCAGCACGGCGCCGCAAGCGGATTCGCCCTTCGGCATGAGCGACATGGCCGAGCGTTCGCGCTACCAGTCCATGCTCGAGAACGATCTCTCCAACACCATCGCCGGCCTGCAATCCGTGCGCGCCGCGCGCGTGCACCTGGCGCTACCGAAGCCGTCCGCCTTCATTCGCGATAACAAGCCGGCCAGCGCGTCGGTGGTCGTCACGCTCTATCCCGGTCGCCAGCTCGACCAGGGCCAGGTGGCGGCCATCGTCCACCTCGTCGCGGCGAGCGTGCCGGATCTCGACACGCGCCAGGTCTCGGTGATCGACCAGGGCGGCAACCTCTTGACGGTGAGCGACCCGGACAGCGCGTCCGCGATCGGGGACAGCCGCCTGCGCCTGTCCAACCGCATCGAGGCGACCTACACCCAGCGCGTCGAAGATCTGCTGACCCCGTTGGTCGGCGCCGGCAAGGTCCGCGCCCAGGTCTTCGCCGACCTCGATTTCTCGCAGACCGAGAAAGCCAGCGAGACGTTCAATCACGACAAGCCGGCACTGCGTAGCGAACAAACCAACAGCGACACGCGCACCGAAGCCGCGAACAACGGCGGCGTGCCGGGAGCGCTGAGCAACCAGCCGCCGAACACGGGCGCGAACGCGACGGCCGCCAATCCGGCCGCGGGTGGAAAGCCGGGTGCGCAGACCACGGCCACGCAGACGGCCGCGACGCCAACCCAGCAGACGCAGAGCGCCACGCGCAACTACGAGCTCGATCGCACCGTCAGCCACGTGACCGACCCGGCAGGCAAGGTGGCGCGCCTCTCGGTTGCCGTGGTCGTCGACAACAAGCAGGTGCCCGACAAGGACGGCAAGAACAAGAGCGTGCCGTTCACGCCGGAAGAACTCTCGCGCCTCACCGAACTCACCAAGAACGCCGTCGGCTTCAATGCCGATCGCGGCGACAGCGTCAGCGTCATCAACGAACCGTTCCGTGGCGCCGCGGCGGAAGAGGCACCCGTGAGCATGCCGTTCTGGGAACGCCCGGGCATGCTCGACCTCATCAAGCAGGGCCTTGGCGTGATGATCGCCCTGCTGGTGGCCTTCTTCGTCCTGCGGCCGATCCTGAAAGGCCTGTTGAAGCCCGCGCCGCTGGCGATGAACAACGTCGCGCTCGCGGGCCCCATGCCCACGGTGTCCGTGATGGTCGATGACGACGACATGACGCCTGACCGCGTCAGCACTTCATCCCAGGCCCAGCTCGGTTCGCCCGCGCTGCTGGCCTACGAACAGAAGGTGGGTCTTGCCAAGCGCATGGCCGCCGAGAATCCGAAACAGGTGGCGCAGGTCGTGAAGAGCTGGGTGTCCGACGATGGCGGCTGAGCAGAAAGAGGCCCTGACGGGCGCACAGAAGGCGGCGATTCTTCTCCTCACCCTCGGTGAAGAAGACGCGGCGTCCATCCTGAAACACCTCGGCGCGCGCGACGTGCAGGCCGTGGGAACGGCCATGGCCGCCTTGAAGAACGTCACCAAGGAGCAGGTGGACCATGTCCTCACCAAGCTCCAGGAAGACGTCGGCCAGCACACGTCGATCGGCGTGGGTACCGAGGAATATATCCGCCGCATCCTGGTGAACGCGCTGGGCGAGAACAAGGCCGGTGGCCTGATCGACCGCATCCTCCTGGGCCGTAGCAGCAAGGGCCTGGAATCGCTGAAGTGGATGGAGAGCCGCGCCATCGCCGAGATGATCGGCCAGGAGCATCCGCAGATCATCGCGCTGGTGCTGGCGCACCTTGAATCCGACCAGGCGGCCGAAGTGATCGGCTACCTGCCGGCGCGCACGCGCAGCGATGTGGTGATGCGCATCGCCACGCTCGACGGCGTCCAGCCGCATGCGCTGAACGAGCTCGATGAAATCATGGAGCGCCAGTTCTCCGGCAATTCCAACAAGCTGAAATCGGCCAGCGTCGGTGGCCTCAAGGCCGCGGCGGACATCCTCAACGCGATGGAGACCTCGCGCGAGGCCGAGCTGATGGCGTCCATCCGCGGCATCGATTCGGGCCTGGGCGAGCGCATCGAGGAACTGATGTTCGTCTTCGACGATCTTGCCGAGCTGGACGACCGCAGCATGCAGACGCTGTTGCGCGAAGTGCCATCCGCACGACTCATCACGGCCCTCAAGGGTGCGGAGTCGGCCATTCGCGAGAAGATCTTCTCGAACATGTCCAAGCGCGCGGCCGACATGCTGCGCGACGACCTCGAGGTCAAGGGCCCGGTACGTCTTTCCGAAGTCGATGCCGCGCAGAAGGAAGTGCTGGCCACGGCGCGTCGTCTTGCTGACGCCGGCCAGATCAATCTCGCCGGTGGCGGGGAAGAATTCGTCTGATGAGCCTCACCTCGATCCTCGCACGCGAACGTGTCGGACAGTTTGAACGCTGGGAATTGCCCGTGGTTGGCGCGCCCGACGCGGCCGATGCGGAAACCATCGTGGACGAAGGCCCGCAACGGCCGACCGTCGCGGAAATCGAGGCGATCGAGCGCCAGGCGCGCGAAGAAGGTTTCAATGCCGGCCTTGCCGAAGGGCGGGCCATGGCCAAGCGCGAGCTGGCCTCCCAGGTGGCCCGGCTTGACGCCTTGTTCGCCGCGGTGGAGCGTCCCTTCGCGGACCTGGACAGCGATGTCGCGGGTGACCTCGCCCTGCTGGCGACGGTGATCGCCGAACGCGTGCTGGGCTACGAGATCGCCACGCGTCCCGAAAAGATCGTGGACGTGGTGCACCAGGCGGTCGATGCGCTGCCGGCGGCGACCCGTCATCTCAAGATCCACCTGAATCCGGCCGATGCCGCCATCGTGCGCGAGCATCGTTCCTCCCTCGATCATGAGGGCACGGTGGTCGACGACGCGAATCTCGAACGTGGCGATGTCCGCCTCGAGAGCGAGCAGTCGCGCCTCGATGCGCGCGTACGCACGAGACTCACCGCGGTGATCGACAGCGTGCTGCAGGGTCGCGTCGATACGACCGGCGATACCGGCGAAGACACGCCGTGAACGCGGAAAACCATCTTGCCACGCGCAACCTGCACTGGCGTGAATCGCTTGCTTCGCAGCGGGCCAGCGTGGAGCACGTGCGACCCTTGCAAGCCGAGGGCAAGCTGCGCCGCGTGGTCGGGCTGACGCTCGAGGCGGTCGGATGCGAAGCGCCTGTCGGTGCACGCTGCATGGTCGCTGGCGCCGACGGCAAGCAACTCGAAACCGAAGTCGTCGGATTTTCCGATGGGCGCCTCCTGCTGATGCCTACGGGCGAGATGCATGGCGTGCTGCCCAATGCGCGGGTCATTCCCGTTGCAACGGTGTCGGGCATTCCCGTGGGGGACTCCCTGCTGGGACGCGTAATCGGTCCCGATGGCGTGCCGTTGGACGGGCAGGGACCCCTGCTGACGCGCGATCGCGTCCCGCTGCGACGCGACCCGATCAACCCCATGCTGCGCCAGCCGATCGACACGCCGCTGGATACCGGCGTCCGCGCGATCAATGCCTTGCTCACCGTGGGACGCGGCCAGCGCATCGGCCTGTTCGCGGGTTCGGGTGTCGGTAAGTCGACCCTGATGGGCATGATGACCCGCTTCACCAACGCCGATGTCGTCGTCGTGGGCCTGATCGGCGAACGCGGCCGCGAAGTGAAGGAATTCGTGGATCACACACTAGGCGAAGAGGGCCGCCGTCGTGCGGTCGTCGTCGCCGCGCCCGCCGATGCGCCCCCGCTGTCGCGCCTTCGTGGCGCGCAGGTGGCCACGGCCGTCGCCGAACACTTCCGCGACCAGGGCAAGCGCGTGCTCCTGCTCATGGATTCGCTGACACGCTACGCGCAGGCACAGCGCGAGATCGCCCTTGCGATCGGCGAGCCGCCGGCGACGAAGGGCTATCCGCCGTCCGTCTTCGCGATGCTGCCCGCGCTGGTCGAACGCGCGGGTAACGATGCGGAAGGTCGCGGGTCGATCACGGCGTTCTACACCGTGCTGACCGAAGGCGACGATTACCGTCACGATCCCATCGCCGACTCCGCGCGAGCGATCCTCGACGGCCACATCGTGCTGTCCCGCGATCTGGCCGAAGCGGGGCACTATCCCGCGATCGACATCGAGGCATCGATCAGCCGCGTCATGCCGGCGGTAGTGAGCAAGGACCACATGCGCTCGGCGCAACGATTCCGCCAGGTGTATTCCGCGTATCGCCAGCAGCGCGACCTGATCGCCGTGGGTGCCTACCAGAAGGGCAGCGATCCGCGCACCGATGAGGCCATCGCGCTGTATCCGCAGTTGTCGGCGTTCCTCCAGCAGGAAACCGATGTGCCCGTGAACCTCGAGGAGGCCGAAGCCGGCCTCGTCGTCGCCGCGAAGGCCAGCTGATGCCGTCGCGCGCCGATCGCCTGCAACCGGTCGTGGATATCGCCGCGGAGAAGGCGCAGGACGCGACGCGCGCGCTGGCCACGCACCAGCGTGCGGTGGCCGATGCGGAACAGCAACTGGCCGACCTGCGCAAGTATCGCAACGAGTACGCCGAGATGCCCGATGGCATCGGTGTCGGCGCACTGCTCAACCGTCAGCAGTTCCTGCTGAAGATCGACATGGCCATCGTCCAGCAGCTGGGCGAGGTGCAGCGTCGCGAACGCGCGCTGGAGCGCGCACGGCAGGAATGGACCGAAGCCCGCGGCCGCGCCAAGGCGCTGGACTCGGTCACCACGAAATACCGCGAGCAGGAACGCAAGTCGCAGGATCGCCGCGAACAGGAACAGGCCGACGAGCGATCCCAGTACCGCCGTCCCCCACGGAGCGAGAGCTGACGTGCCCACGCGTCCGCCTCCCGCCGATCGAACCGAACGGGTAAATCGCATGACCAACGCCACACTCGCCCTCAACGTCTCCCGCCCCGCCACGCCGGCGACGCCACCGGCGAACAGCCGTGACCAGGACGACGCGTCCTCGTCGAAGCGATTCGACGCGGCACTCGACGCCGCGCACGCGCAGGTACGCGATCCACGGGAGCAGTCGACCCCGTCGTCTCGCCCGTCGCACGCGTCATCGTCTGTCGACGATACGGCGTCTTCGGCGAAATCAGGCAACGCGAAAGCGGACCATGCGTCGGACGACGACCAGACTAAGAAAGACGACGACACGAGCAGCGATGACACGTCGATCGCCGCGACGATGCTTTCGCTGATCGGCGTGCCGCCGCAGGTGACGACGGCGGCGGCCAAGGTGCTGGACGTGGCAAAGGGCAGCGCCGATACCGCTGGCGTCATGCCCGGCGCGTTGCCGGCGTTGCTGAACGGCGTGCCGGGTGTCGCAGCGACGGCACCGGGCCTCACCGGCGTGTTGCCTGGTACGGCGGCAGGTGTGCAGGCAGCCGCCGACGACCTCGCTGGTGTCCAGGGTGCCACGCCCTCGATGCTCGCCGCGGTGGCTCCCGATGCCACCATGGCCGCCCCGTTGACCGCGCCTTCGTTCGCAAGCCTGCTTGCCGGTACGGGGCTGGCGGCGACAAAAGACGATGGTTCGTCGGTCGATCCGGCCAATCCGAGTCCGATGCCTTTCGCGCATCCGCAGCTCACGGGGCAGGCCAGCGGCTCCGTCGTGCAGGTGCAGGCCACCCAGGTGGCCACGTCACCCCAGTTCGCCCAGGAGCTGGGCGAGCAGATCGCCTGGATGGGTTCGGGCGACGTGAAGGAAGCCAGGATCAAGCTGCATCCCGAAGAACTCGGCAGTATGGATGTCCGGGTCAATCTCGATGGCGGCAAGGTCAACGTCGCGATCATGGCCCAGCATCCCGCTGCCGTGCACGCCGTGCAGCAGACGCTTTCCCAGCTCGACAGCATGCTTGCCCACCACGGGCTTTCGCTGGGCCAGGCCGATGTGGGCCAGCGCCAGGCGGAGCCGGGTGGCGACGGTAGCGCGAATGGACAGGGCTCGTCGGGGCAGGGCACCGATGGCAATACGACGGGCGGGGCGGAGACGATCGCCACGACACGCGTGTCGCGTGGATTGGTCGACGAGGGCGCCTGACGCCCGTTTGTCGACGTAACGCTGGCGCACGTCAATTTTCCGACCCGTCATCGCGACGCCGTTCCATCGGGAACTGCGTCACAAGGCGCTCCAGCGTGCCGCGAATGTGCTCACACGGATGGCACGTCGCTTGCAACAATACCGGCAGGCCCCTAGGGGCACGACCGTTATCGAATTCGTATCAAGAGGTTTTCCACGCATGGCCGCAGCACCGAAAGAAGCCGAAGGCGCTCCCAAGAAAAAGAAGGGCAACATGCTCCTCATCGGCGCGCTCGTCGTCCTGGCGGCTGGTGGTGCGGGTGGCTGGTTCATGATGAAAGGTGGCCACGGCAAGGGCGGCGCCGAGAGCGCGGCCGAGCTGGCCAAGTCCAAGCCGGCTGTGTATCTCCAGTTGGATCCGGCCTTCGTGGTCAACTTCCAGGACGATGCCGCGCTGCGCTTTCTGCAGATCGGCGTGAACGTGATGTCGCACGATCCGGAAGCCATCGCCGCCGCGAAGGAAGCCGATCCGGAGATCCGCAACGCCTTGCTCATGCTGTTCTCGGCGCAGGACATGAAGAGCCTGTCCGACGTGAAGGGTAAGCAGAAGCTGCAAGCCGCCGCCCTGGCTGAAATCCAGCGCGTGCTGAAGGACAAGATCGGTCGCCCCGGCGTCGACGCGGTGTATTTCACCAGCTTCATCATGCAGTGACGGGAAGCATGCGGCCATGAGCGACATTCTTACCCAGGAAGAAATCGACGCCCTCCTGGCGGGCGTGGAAGGCGGCGCGGTCGAGACCGAGGTCGAGCTTCCGCCGCCTGGCGGCATCATGGATTACGATTTCACGCAGCAGGACCGCATCGTGCGCGGCCGGCTGCCGACGCTGGAAATGGTCAACGACCGTTTCGCGCGCTACTTCCGCGCGAACCTGTTCAACGTGTTGCGCAAGTCGTGCGAGGTGTCGGTCCTCGGCGTGAAGATGACCAAGTTCAACGAGTACGTGCACTCGCTGGCGGTACCGAGCAACCTCAACCTGGTTCGCATCAAGCCCCTGCGCGGCACGGCGCTGATGGTGTTCGAGCCGCGCCTGGTCTTCACCGTCATCGACAACTTCTTCGGCGGCGATGGCCGCTATCACGCCCGTATCGAAGGTCGCGACTTCACGCCGACCGAGAACCGCGTGATCCAGATCGTGTTGCAGGAGGCCTTCGGCGCCATGGCCGAAGCCTGGGCGCCGGTGCTGAAGATGCAGTTCGAGTTCCTGAACTCGGAGATCAACCCGCAGTTCGCGAACATCGTGAGTCCCACGGAAACCGTGGTGGTCTCGCGTTTCCATATCGAGCTCGACGGCGGTGGTGGCGAAGTTCACCTGACCCTGCCGTACTCCATGGTGGAGCCCATCCGCGAGTTGCTCGACGCCGGCGTGCAGAGCGACCGCGCCGACCAGGACGAGCGCTGGATCCACAACCTGCACGAAGAGCTGCTCGATGCCGAAGTGGAGATCACCTCGATGCTGGCCGAGGCGCGCCTGACCATCGGCGACTTCCTGCACCTGCGCAAGGGCGACATCATTCCGATCAACCTGCCGGAGACGGCCACCGTCTTCGCCGAGGACGTGCCGATTTTCCGCGGCCGCATGGCCAACTCGAACGGCAACAAGGCGATTCAGTTCGAGTCGTTGCTTCGTCGCACGGCCCCGCGCTCGACGGTGGTACCGACGCAGCCGATCACCGAGCCGGCCTGAGGCCGGTTGCCGCCTGTTGGCGGCATCGCCGCTGAAGCGGCTCCCACAAGGAGCGGCGCAGTCGCAGGGGTACGGCAGCACGTGTGGGAGCCGCTTCAGCGGCGATCCGCGGCCTCCCACAAGGGCGGCGCAGTCACAAGGGTGCGGCAGCATCTGTGGGAGCCGCTTCAGCGGCGATCCGCCGGCAGGCGGCAACCAGCCGACAGGCGGCAACGCCCCCTCCATCCCCGTCAATTGCCCGTCACGGTGACTAACTGCCGTCGAGCGTCAGCTTTCCGTCTGCCGCTCCGTGTCACTCTTCCGTCCCTACGACAGGCCCACCGCTAACACCCTGATCCACCGAGAAAATACAACCATCCAGGGTGCGTCGATTCCATGGCACGCGGCTTGCTTTGAAGGGTTTGCACCCTGGCAAGTCACCTCTGGAACGGACATGAACGAAACCACCCTCGACGAACTCGACAGCGCCACCGACGCGACCCTTGCTTCGTCCATCGGCCTCGGTAACGAGGTCAACCTCGACGTCATCCTCGACGTCCCCGTCACCATGGCGATGGAAGTCGGCCGTACCCGCATAAGCATCCGCAACCTGTTGCAGCTCAACCAGGGCTCGGTCGTCGAGTTGGACCGTGCCGCCGGCGAACCGCTGGACGTGTTCGTCAACGGCACGCTGGTCGCCCACGGCGAAGTCGTCGTTATCAACGAGAAGTTCGGTATCCGGCTGACCGACGTGATCAGCCCGGCTGAGCGCGTCCGCAAGCTTCGGTGATCCGCATGCGTCGTGCCGTCGCCGCCGTCGCCGGTGGCTTCCTTCCCTGCGCCCTGATGGCGGCTCCGGCCGCCGCCCCGGCGGTCGATTCGGGCGCGGAGCTTGTCCGCGTCCTGATCAGCCTGCTCGGTGTCGTGGCGCTCATCTTCTTCGTTGGCTGGCTCGCGCGCCGTGCCCAGGCGCACGTGCGCCCGGGCGGCCGGAAGATCCGCGTCATCGAATCGATGCCGGTCGGCATCAAGGAAAAGGTCATGTTGCTCGAAGTCGGCGGCACGCAGCTCCTGGTCGGCGCCTCGCCGACGGGCGGCCTGCGTACGCTGCATGTCCTGGAAACCCCCGTGCACGACGACACTCCGTCGTCGCAGGCGCCGGCGATCCGCGGATTCCGCGACGTGCTCTCGCAGTGGAAGCGTCCATGAAGGCTGTAGCCAGCGCGGACCCGGTCCGCATCCGCAAGCGATACATCCATGCCGGACGCTGGTCCTGGCTGGTTTTCCTGATCCTCCTGCTCGTCCCGGTCGCCGGCTTCGCCGCCGACCCGCCGCCGGGCATCCAGCTGCTGAACGTGCAGCC
>DATNJP010000486.1:0-2328 GCA_035603855.1 Luteibacter sp.
GCTGACCCGGCGCGTGCACCACGGGCACCGGCGTCGCGCCAGAGATGCAAGGCCGCCACGCGTTGACGGAAGTCGTCGGTCCGACCCTGATCTCCCCTGAGTGGCGAGCGGGCCTCGGTCAATGCGAGCAGGTCGGCGACCAGCGCACGACGCTCCGGTGGCGTGCGCAAGGCGGCGGCAGCCAGGCGTGGGGTGGCGCCGAGGCCGAGCATCGCGCGGCCAAGAGCGGTGATCGCAGAAGCATCGTCGAGCGCACCGAGGCGTCGAAGCAGGTCGCGTGCCTGGCTCATGGCGCCGGCCGGCGGCGCGTCCAGCCAGGGCAGGTCGTCACTGCCCCAGCCGGCTAGCTCGAGCGCAAGACCGGACAGCTCGGCCTGCTCGATCTCCGCAGTACGCGAGGGCTCGAGCCGGCGGCTCTGTGGCCACAGGCGATACGCGGTGCCTTCGGCAACACGCCCGGCGCGGCCGGCGCGCTGGTCCGCGGACGCCTGCGATATGTTGACCGTTTCCAGGCGCGTGAAGCCCGACTGGGGGTCGAAACGTGGCTCACGCGCGAGGCCGGCGTCGACGACGGCGCGGATACCGGGCAGGGTCACGCTCGATTCGGCCACGTTCGTCGCCAGCACGACCCGACGCACGCCAGGATCGGACGGCCCCAGGGCGAGTTGCTGTTCGGCCAGTGACAGTTCGCCGTGCAGTGCCACCACGTCGAGATCGTCACCCTGCTTCTCGAGCATCCCGCGGGCACGCTCGATCTCCCGCCGGCCCGGAAGGAAGGCCAGGACATCGCCAGGATTCTCACGCAGGGCCTGCAACACGGTGCGCGCGAGATGCTGCTCGATCGTCTCCTGGGGTCGCGCGGGCGAGTGCACGATAGCCACGGGAAAGCTTCGGCCCGGACTGCTCAGCCGTGGCGCATCCAGCCAGCGCGCAATGCGTTCACCGTCCAGCGTCGCCGACATCACAAGGAGCCGGAGTTCCGGACGCAGGCTGGCCTGCACGTCCAGGGCCAGTGCAGCACCCAGGTCGCCGGCCAGATGGCGCTCGTGGAACTCGTCGAAGAGGATCGCGCCAATACCGTCGAGCGTCGGATCATCCTGGATCATGCGACCGAGGATGCCCTCGGTCACGACTTCGATGCGCGTGCGGGGCCCCACCCGCGATTCAAAACGAATGCGGTAACCGACCGTCTCGCCGACCTGCTCGCCAAGTTGCGCGGCCATGAAGGCAGCAGCGGCGCGCGCCGCGATGCGACGCGGTTCGAGGACGACGATACGTCCGCCTTGCAGCCACGGCGCATCGAGCAGCGCAAGCGGTACCTGGGTCGTCTTGCCCGCGCCCGGTGGCGCCTCCAGGACGAGCCGGGGGCGTTCCGCCAGCGAGGCGACGATATCGGGGAGGAGCGGCGTAATCGGGAAGACGGGAGTCATGCGCCGGCTATGTTACGCAAGCCGGCGCGCGATCGCCCCCTTCGCTATCCCGCGTGGGCGGATTTGGCCGACGGCGTGGCCTTGGCCTTGGCTTCCGCCTTGGGTGTGGCTGCATCCAATGGCTGCAGGGAACGGAAGCGCTTGCGGTAGTCGTCGGAGACGCGCTTCGCGTCCTCGCCGCTGGCGATGACCTTCGGCGTGATCAGCACGATCAGTTCCGTGCGCATGAGGTCTTCGCTCCGGTTCCGGAACAGCGCACCCAGCAAGGGCACGCGCGAGAGTCCGGGCACGCCGGAGCGGCTGCGGCTGTCGCGCTGCCTGATCAGCCCGCCCAGCAGCACGGTCTGTCCGCTGCGCACCGCCACCTGGGTTTCCAGCTTGCGCTTCGCGATGGCGGCGTTCTGGCCCGGGATGGCTTCGTCGGCGCGACTGACTTCCTGGGTGACATCGAGATAGACCAGGCCGCCGGGATTGACCCGCGGGCGAACCTCGAGGATCACGCCCGTGTCTTTATAGGTCACCTGGCCAATCTCCTTGTCGCTACCGAGGGCGGTGTTGACGTAGGTCTGCGTGACGGGAATCTGGTCGCCGACCTGGATGCGTGCCTTGCGGTTGTTCACCACCACGAGCGACGGCGCGGATAGCGTTGTCGTGTTGCCGTCCGTTTCCATGGCGCGTAGCGCGACCTGCAGTTCCTTGTTCACGAAGGAGTAGAAGAACGTGTCGGGACGCAGCGGATTCGCCGCCGCACTGCCCAGCGCCCATTGCTGTTTGTTGCCCGGCTGACTGACTGCGCCGTTGCCGCCTGCAAGGCCCTCCAGATACCACTGCACGCCGAAGCGAAAGTTGTCGCGGAGCACCACTTCCAGGATGCGGGTTTCGATCTGCACCTGCAGCG
>DATNJP010000487.1:0-18616 GCA_035603855.1 Luteibacter sp.
CGGACGCGCCCTCGGTGCGTGCGTAGACCGCGCCAAGCTGACCGGCATAGACGATGTCGCGCAGGATGATGAAGACGATGCAGCACCCGAGCATCCAGGTGAAGATCTTGCGCAGCTCCACATCGTGCAGCTTGCGTCCGAATACCACGCCCAGGAAATACGATGTCGCCACGAACAGGATCAGCGTGGAGCGCAGTCCGCCGCCATAGGTGGCGGCGGCGGCCAGCGAGGTCATGGTCATGACGCCGATGAAGGCCGTGGCCGGGTTCAATTTCAGGTAGCGAAGGGCCGGCAGGTACAGCAGCGGAAACAGGAGCAGCAGCAGGTGGTAGACGTTGACGTGCGACTTGCTCGTGGTGCTGTGCGTCAGGGGGATCTGGACGAACAGCATCGCCATGAGCGTGATCGCGGCGGCACGGGTCTTGTTGATCACCATCAGCCGATCGCCACGCCGAAGAACTTGTGCAACAGCACCTTCAGGGTCGATTTGTAACCGCCGAGCGAGACATTGCGCGCGATCTCGCCCAGCGAGGGGCGCTGCCGGTTCATCACATACTGGATGTTGCGGTGGTTGCGCTGCTGGTCGGCACTCATCAGCCCGGCATGCTTGGCGATGAATCGCTCGCTGCCTTCGGCGCGCTTGCTGGAGTTGCGGATGCGGGCGCGCGAGCGGTCGTCGTCGACGAAGGACAGCATGGAACGCGTCCGCACCGCGGGGCCATAGCGTTCGGCGAGGCGGATCCACATGTCATAGTCCTGCCAGGACGGCATCGACTCGTCGAAGCCGCCCAGCGTGCGCATGCGGGACAGCTCGGTCAGCACCTGGTTGCCCGCGTGATTCGCGTAGAGCAGCGTCTGCAAGGTCAACGCGTCGCCCTTTGTCAGTTCGGCTTCGCTGTAGCGACGCTCGCGCAATGCGGCGATCTGGGCTTCCGTCTGGAAGTAGCGGAAACGGCTGCACGCGAACGAGGGCTTGTGCCGCCGGTACAGCTCCACAAGACCCTCGATGCGCTGGGGGTGGAACAGGTCGTCGTCGTCGAGGCCGGTGACATAGGTGCCCACGGCCTCCTCGATGCAGCGGTTGCGCGCGCGGCAGGCCCCCTGCGGCGTGTCGTTGCGCAGGTAGGTGAACTTGCCGGGATGGAGGCGCGCATACCCGGCCACCACCTCGGCCGTGTCGTCGGTCGAAGCCTCGTCGCAGATCAGGATCTCGGTCTCCGTGTAGGTCTGCGCGAGCACGGAGTCGATCGCGCGACGCAGCAGCGCCGAGCGGTTGCGGGTGGGGATATAGACACTCACCAGGGACATGGCGGCCTCGTTCGTGGATTCATGTCAGGCTCCCGCCGGCTGGGCCTGGCGGCCCAGGAAGGTGTGCCGGCTTCGCCAGATCACCCAGAGCAGCGCCGGCGTGGCGACGGCGAAGCGCACCGCGCTGGCCTTCCAGCCGTCATCGGCATAGGCGAGGACGGCGAGCATCAGGAAGGCGTAGGGCAGCAGGCTCTCGACAGTCCACGCGCTGAAGAACTCACGCGCGCTCAGGCGGATGATTTTCGAGGAGAAGAAGTAGTAGGACAGCACCGTGGCCACGACCTGGCTGATGGCGAGCGCCACGGCCATGACTTCCAGCGAACGCGACATCGCGCCGGCGACGCTGATCAGCAAGGTGACGCCGCAGATCTTCAGGTTCCAGCCGAACTCGATGTCCGAACGGCCCAGGCTCTGGCTCAGCGCGCCAATCAGCGAACCCAGCGGCCGCAGCATGCCGAACAGCAGCATCAACGGGATGAGCGCCGCCACGCCGTCGTAGCGGTGGCCATAAAGGATCGTCACGGCCGGCGGCGCGAACACGCCGAGCATGATGAAGATGACACTGCTGAAAACGGAGACGCCCCGCAGGCCGACGAGGTATGCGTTGCGCAAGGCCAGCGGATCGTCCTGGCGTGTCGCCAGCCGCGGCAGTGCGAGTCGTTGCACCACCGGCATGATCAGCTTGGTCGGCTGCAACACCAGCTCCTTCGCCAACGAGTACACGCCGAGCGACGCCAGGCCAAGGAATTTGCCGAGGATGATCTGGTCGGCCTGGCTGCGCAGCTGGTTGATCACCTGCGAGCCGAGCTGGAATGCGCCGTAGCGCAGCGCCTGGCGGATGATGCCGCGATCGAAGGTGCGCCCCGGGTGCCAGTCGCGTTCGGCCACCGCCACGAAGCACACCAGGCGGACCAGGCTATTGACGATCATCGCGTAGACCGCCGCTTCGATCGATGCGCCGAAGGCGAGCACGAGCAGGAGCAGGGTGCCCAGCCCGGACAGGCGGCCGATCACTTCGATGCGCGCCAGGCGCGGCAGTTGGAACGTCTTGATGAGGCTGGCCTGGTACTGGGCGGCCAGGCCAAGCAACGCGAAGTTGATCGTGGACAGGCGCAGCAGGTGGCCGAGCACGTCCGAGGCGTAGAAATACGCGACCGCGTAGGACGCGCCGAAGAGCACGATCGCCGAGACCAGGCCGAGTCCCGCGCTGATCATGAAAAGCGAGGTGCGCTCCGCGTGGCTGATGTTCTGCCGATGGATCAGATAGCTGCTGAGGCCCATGTCCTGCAGCAGGGTCGCGATGGCGTTGACCACGTTGACGATCGCCAGCGCGCCGAGCAGGTGCGCATCCACATGATGCGCAAGCACCGCGATCTGCAACAGCTGGCTGGCCGCGCTGACCACGGTCGAGCCGACGGTCCACAAGGCATCGCGTCTGGCGGAGGCCATGTCGCGTCCCCTAGGCGAGCTGGGCCGCGAGCTGGTCGTGCAACCGGCTCTGGTTGAAATGCGCTTCCACCGTGTCGCGCGCATGACGCGCGATCGTGGGAAGGTCGTAGTCGCCACGCTGGATGCTGGCCAGCTTGTCGGCCAGCGCCGTCGCGTCGCGTTCCGGCACAAGCCAGCCCGAACGGCCGTCCTCGATCAACTCCGGGATGCCGCTATGCACGGTGGAAAGGCAGGGCACGCCGCTGGCCATGGCCTCCATGAGCGAGACCGGGATGCCTTCCTGGTCGCCGTCGGCCGCCGTGATGCTGGGTAGCGCGAAGACGTCCGCGCGGGCGAGCGCGGCCTGCACATAGGCCTTGTCGCGCCGGCCGCGGATATGGATACGGCCCTCGAGCGCCTGCTCGGCGACGAAGCGCTCCAGTCCCATCTGCAACGGTCCGTCGCCGATGATCTCCAGATCGACCGGGATCTTCCGCTGCGCCAGTTGCGCGACCGCCTGGCAGAGGTAGAGCACGCCCTTCTTCTCCACCAGTCGCGCGACGCTGACGACGTGCAGCGGACGCAGCCGGGAAGGCAGCACGTCGTCCGGCGGCACGAAGCGGAAACTGTCCAGGTCGACGCCCATGCGGTGCACCTGGATCTTCTCGGGGGCACACCCGAGGGCCTGGAGTTTCAGGCCCCAGCGCGTACTGATTGGCAGCATGTGTTCGCCACTCGCGAACAACCGGCGATAGTCCTCGGTATGCCGGGCGAGCACGCTGTGCCGCGACAGGTCGTAACCATGGAACACCGTGTACAGCGGACCTTCGATCAGGCCAAGCGAACGCAGGTGGGCAGCCAGCACGCCCGTCGGGCCGAAGTGGGCGATGATCGCCTGCGCCTTGAGCGGCTGCCGCAAGCGTCGTGCCGCGCCGGCAAGGACCAGCGTCTTGGCCGCATGGCCATAGCGGCGCACGGACAAGGCGCGCCGCACACGCGCACGCGGCAGTCCCGGCAGCACCTGGAGCAGGCGCTGTGCGGCGATCTGCCAGCTGCTGGAGGCGCTGGCGGCATGGTCGAAGATGAAGGTGGCGCGGTCCATCAGGCCACGCAGGGCGACGACGTCGCCCGGTGCCGGTTCGGGTCCGCGGCTGATGGCGAGAATGCGCACGTCGAAACCGCGGTCGAGCAGGCCGACGATCTGGTCGATGACGAAGGTTTCCGAATACTTGGGAAACTCGGGAAGGACGAACAGGATCGACATGATCAGGCGCCTATCGCCAGCGTCGCGAGCAGGGATTCCCGGGCGAACGCCTTTTCGCGCGCCACGGCCGCCGCGACCCGCGGACGCAGCGTGTCGTCCTTCAGCAGTTCGAGCACTTTCTGCCGCAGGCTGCCGTCGAGCAGCGAGGGTACCGGCATCGCCAGGTCGTCCACGCCGAGGCGTTTCATGATGCCTTCGGACTTGTGTTCGTAGTTGAGGGCGACGGACGGCGTGCCGAAGTTCATCGAGATGATGGCGCTGTGCAGCCGCGTTCCGATGGTGAGCACGCAGGTGCCCAACCGGCGGCCGAGTTCGACATCGTTGAGCTCATCCATCTCCACGTGGAAGGCTTCCGGACGGCGCAGGCGTGCGCGCACCTTGAGCGCGATCATGCGGTCGTCCTTCGGGTAGCCGTCGATCGCGGTACAGGTGGAAAGCGCCACGACGCGATAGCCGGCATCGATCACCGCGTCCAGCAGTTCCGCGAAGGCGCCTTCGTACTGCGCCTGCGTCACGCCGAGGCGCTTGTCGAACGGCGCCAGTTCGCGGAAGGTAACCGCCACGGTGGGTTGCGCCGTGTCGACCGCGGCCGGTGTTCCAGGATGCACGAGCCAGGCAGTGTCCGATGCCGAACGCACCTTGTCCTGCGGAATGGCACTGTCCTGCATGTGGCGCGCGCTCACCTCTTCGCGCAATGCGAGGGCGTCCACGCGGGCCATGACGTCCTGCGATACCTTGCGGAAGAAGGCTTGCTGGAAGGGACCGACACTGTGTCCGATCAGGTAAGTGGGACGTCCCGCGAGCAGCGCGCAGCTGACCTGGTCGTACTGGGTGGCGCCATAGAGATCGACGAAGAACGAGCCACCCACCTGTATCACCAGGTCGTAACCCTTCAGTGATTCGATGTACTGGCGGTGCCGCTGCGGCAACCGCGCCCATCGGGCCCACCAGCGCTTGCGCAGGTGGCCGTGCAGCAGGCGCGGCACCAGTCGGCGCAGGAGCTGCGCGCGAAGCATGCCGAAGCGCTGCTTGTTTGCCTCCTGGTAGTAGGCGTTCAGCGTATCGGGCAGCAGGGCACGGCCCAGCAGGTATTCGGAACTGGTCGGGAAGCGGCTGGTGACGTCGATGCGGCTTCCCGGCAACACCTCTTCCAGGCATTCCAGGAGGCCGCGCAGGATGGCGCAGTCACCGCGATTGCCGCAGGTGTGGTTTCCGACGATGAGTATGCGCGACATGGGGCTCGCTTCAGGCCGGATCGGCTTTGTATTTGTAATAGGCATACGTGGAGTAGCCGGATGTGCGACGTTCCACGGCATTGAAGATGGCGCCCTTGATCTCGACACCGTTCTGCTCGAAGCGCTGCTTCGCCAGGGCAAGCTCGCGCGCCTTGTTCAGGCCGAAGCGGGCGACGAGCAGGCTGGTGCCGGCGTGATGGCCGATCACCGCGGCATCCGTCACCGCGAGAATGGGCGGCGTATCGATGATGATCAGGTCGTACTTCGGCACCACCTCGCGGATGAAGCTGGTGAAGTTCTCGTGCATCAGCAACTCGGACGGGTTCGGCGGCACGCGTCCGCGGCTGACGAAATCGACGTTCGCCACGGGACCCTTCTCGATGACCTCGGCCAGCTCCGCGCTGCCGACAAGGAGGTCGGACAGGCCACGCGCCGGCTTCATGCCGAGCACATGGTGAAGGGTGCCGCGTCGCATATCACCGTCGACCAGCAACACACGCTGACCCGACTGCGCGATCACCGCGGCCAGGTTCGCGGATACGAAGGTCTTGCCGGCGAAGGGACTGGAACCGGTGATCATGAGGATGTTGTTCTTCGCCTCGAGCCGGGCGAAGTGCAGGCTCGTGCGCAGGCTGCGGATGGCCTCGACCGCGAGGTCGTTCGGGTCGCTGGTCGCGAGCAGCGGGCGGCGGCCGCGATGGGTCGGTCGCGACTTGGCCGAACGCGGACCCTGGCCCGGGCTCAATGGCACCGACGCGTAGACGGGCAGACCCAGGTCCTCGATCAACGCGGGGTCTTCGATTCCGCGGTTGAGGATCTGCTTGAGGAATACGAAGGCCAGCGCGAGGAAACCGCCAAGGAAGGTGGCGATGATGACGATGAGCGCCTTGCGTGGCTGCACGGGCTGGGTCTTGTCGACCGCCGAGGTGTCCACGATACGCACGTTACCGACCGTGCCGGCCCGCGCGATGTCGAGCTGCTGCGCCTGGTTGAGCAGGCTGGTGTAGGTGTTGCTGCTGACCTGCACGTCGCGATTGAGCTTGAGCAGCTGCTGCTGCGTGTCGGGCAGGTTGCCGACCTGCTTCTGCATCTGGTCCTTCTGCGCCTGCAACTGGCTCATCTGCTGCTGCAAGGCCTTGTACGCGGGGTGATCGTGCGTGAAGCGGCGATCGATGTCGGCCTCCTGCAGGTGCAGCTGCTGCAGGTTGTTCTCGACGGCGACGATCTGGTCGAGCAGGCCCTTGGTCTGCATGCTGAGGTCGACCGAGTGCGACTGGGTCTGGAAGACGTTCATCGCCGCCTGCGCGCGATCCAGTTCCTGGCGTACCTTGGGCAACTGGTCCTTCACGAACTGCAGCTGGCTGGCGGCCTCGGCGGAATTGCGCTCGACGTTCTGGCGTACGTACGCCGTGGTGATATGCGCCAGTACCTGCTGCGCCAGATCAGGGTCGGCGTTGTTGTAGGTCAGGCCGATGATGCCTGAGTCGTTGCCTTCTTCCAGCGCCACGATATCGGTCTGCAGGTGGCCGATGGTGGTCAGCGTGGGTTGTACGACGACATCGAAGCGCGTGCCGGGGTTCGCGATCAGCTGTTTCACCTGGATCGTGACGCCACCGGCGTGCACCAACTCGCCCACCGCACCGCCTAGGATCCGCTGGCCACTATCGTCATACAGGCTGAAGCGGTGGTTCTCTTCCGTGCGCAATTCCAGCTTGCGCGTATTGGTCTGGTCGGGAAGGTCGAGCTTGAAGATGTCCAGGACCTCGCCGCCCCAGCCGTAACGGCTCAGGCCGAAACGTGGTGGCGCTGGCTGTCCCGGCTTCGCGCTTCGCGAGAGGTAGTCACCGATCACCGGCATGCGTTGCGGCTGCGCCTGCACGTCCAGGCGCAGATCGTCGACCGCCTGGCCGATGACGAGGCGCGAGGTGATCAAGGCGATCTCGGTGGTCGCCTGCGATGCCGTGGTTCCCAGCGAACTCGTGAGGTCGCTCAGGCCGGGCAGGGACGGCGTCTTCTGCTCCACCTGCACGACGGACGTGGCCTGATAGATCGGCGTGGCCAGCAACGTGTATAGCAATCCGATGACGAAAAACGTACCCGTAATCGCAACGATCAGCCACTTGTGGTCGAGCAAAGTGCCGAACAACGCATTGAGATCGATGGTGTCGTCGTCATGATCCTGATCAATCTTGGTCGTCATGCGGCAGCGTACTTCCCGAAATGATTTGGACGTCTAAGCGTTTATACCGCACCGAGAATGAATGGGTCGAAAGCGCAGCGCCGTCCATTTTTTGCCCTGTTTCATGCAGTTTCACGCAGCCGAATACGTGCGCATGCTGGACACGCAAGCGCATGACGCACCACATGGATGCGCTATCGACCAGGAGGCGGACGCCGATTTCAGCGGCGGGCGATGACGATGCCCGTGCCGACGCCATTCGTGGGATACACGATGTCCTTCGCCAGCACCGATCCCGCCCGCGCCCACTCGGGGGCGAAGATCGATGGAGGGTTTCAGCATAGACGCGGCGTCGGGGCGCTCAAAGTGAGAAGCGCTGTTTTTGCGACACGCGTCAAGTAACCGTCGCGTGTGTGGCAGTAATAAGGCAGAAACGTGAGTTAATCGTTAGGCGAAGCACGTCATTCGTGCACGGAACGATAATGATTCGTTCACCTTCGCCTCAGGGAATTGTTGCGGCGCGGGGTGCGTCCTTTCGCGGGGAAATGCCTGAACAGGCCTCTGTCTTCCCGCGCCGCAACAGCGCTAGGCGCTCTGGGTCTCGCAGGTGTCCATCCAGCCCTTCGGCTTGTGCAGCCGGTGCTCGATGGCACGTGCGGTCAATGACGGAATCGCCGCCCCGGCGAGCATGCGGTGGAGTCGCGCTTCGGTGAGCGCAGGCCCCAGCACCTTGACCTGACCGGAGGGCGTCGAGACGCCCGAGGCGCGGAGCGTGTCCACGAGGGCGCAGAGATTGGCTTGGCGAGCTTGCTGAATCGGCATATGCGGAGATCTCAGGCTGCGGTGATCTTCAGCTTATGTCGGCGTTTTGCCTTCGTCTGTCAGACGATTCTTATACGAGGCCACTTCATGCGGCGCCCCTCATGGTTGCATAATAAAACCACAAGGCGCAGAATGAAGACCGATCATTCCCGACACAGGCCCCGTCCATGGCACGACAGAAGGAGTTCGACCCTGATACCGCGCTTGCGCGAGCGGTCAGCGTGTTCTGGCGCAAGGGCTATGAAGGCACGTCCATGAAGGATCTCGTCGACGAGATGGGTGTGCACAAGCGCAGCATGTACGACACCTATGGGGACAAGCGATCGCTGTTCCTGAAGGCGGTGGCGCGTTATGCGGAGCACGAGGAAGAGGCCCAGCGTGACCTGGTGCGCCACGCGGCGTCTCCGTTGCACGCCCTTCGCGAACTCCTTGGTTCGTCGATCCATGTCGGCGCGGACCAGCCGCCCGGGTGCCTGATGGTGAACTGCGCCACCGAACTCGCGCCGCACGACGCACAGGTGGCGGCGCGCGTGCGTGAACACTTCCAGTTCGCCGAACGCTTGCTGACCGAGGTCATCCGTGCTGGGCAGGCGGACGGCACGATGCGAAAGGCGATGGAACCCGCGGATGCAGGTCGCCTGATCTTCAACATGTGGCTCGGCGTGCGTGTGCAGGTCCGCGCAGGCGTGGCGAAAGCCCAGTTGGAGCATCTGGTCGAATCGGCCGTCGCATGGGTGACCTGAGTTTTTCTTTGTCCTTTTCTACACCGATCGTTCTCAATTGAAAGAGCACACCATGTCGAATAACCCCACCATTCCCGAACCTCGCTGGTCTGGCGTCGTCGCGATCGCGCTAGGCGCCTTCGCACTCGTCGTGACCGAATTCCTTCCCGTCGGACTGTTGCCCGGTATCAGCCGGGACCTGGGCATCGCCGAAGGCACGGCCGGCCTCGCGGTCACCGCCACCGCGATGCTCGGCTTCCTTGCGGCACCGGCCACCGCGCTTCTTATCGGTCGTACCGACCGCCGCCTCGTGTTACTTGGGCTGACTGCCTTGCTGGTCGTATCCAGCGTGCTCTCCTGGCAGGCACCGAATTTCGCCACCTTGTTGCTTGCGCGGATCATCCTGGGCGTGGGTGTCGGCGGATTCTGGGCGATCTCGATCACCGCCGCGGCGAAGCTGGTCCCTCCCGAGCGGGTGCATGCCGCGTCGTCGCTGGTCTTCGGCGGCATTTCGGTAGGCTCGGTGGTGAGCGTGCCAACGGGGGCTTACATCGCGGCGCATTCCGATTGGCGCGTGGCCTTCCTCGCGGCATCGGTGCTGGCTGTCGCCGTGCTTCTGCTGCAGTTGTTCCTGCTGCCGCGTATCGCCATGAAAGAAGGCGTCAGTGTCGCCCACTTCTTTGGACTGCTTCGATCGCGGAAGGTGAGGGCGATCCTGCTCACCGTGATCTTCATCGTCGCCGGGCAATATTCCGGCTACACCTTCGTCACACCCTATCTCCAGCAACTGACCCACGTTGACGACGTTGTCCTCAGCGGTCTTTTGTTCGCCTACGGCGTGGTTGCGGTGATCGGCAATTTTGTCGGCGGCGCGCTGGCCGGGCGCAACCTGCATCGCACCGTGGTGGCCAATGTCTGGATCTTCCTCGTGTCGCTCGTGGTGCTTGCCATGTTCGCCGGCAACGCCATCATCGCGTCGATCGCCCTGATGGTGTGGGCACTGTCGTGGGGCATGGCCCCGGTGGGTACGCAGCTGTGGCTTTACGATGCCACGCTGGATACACCCGAAGCGGCGCAGGCCATGAATACGAGCGTCTTCCAGCTTTCCATCGGCCTGGGCTCACTCATTGGCGGCGTCGCCGTGAATCACATCGACCTTCACAGTTCCGTGTGGATCGGCGCCCTGATCCTTGCCCTGGCCGTCGTGATGGTCGTGATCGTGGGCCGCCTGAACCGTCTTCCCGCACACTGAATGACGCATGCCGCCGGCCACGGAGGCCGGCGGCATGGAACCGCTTACTTGCGGTTGACGTGGCCAACGTGGTGGCCGAGGCGCAGTTCGAAGTCGCCTTCCTTCTGCAGCCCGCGGTCCATCAGGCCGGCGATGAGGCGCTGGGTATCGGGCCAGGTGGTCGTACCGATGAACGCCTGGTTGGAGCTCCAGCGCTCGGCTTCCGAAGGAACACCGGCGCGGGCGTTGACCAGCTTCTTGCCCAGCTCGAGGGCCTTCTTGTCGAAGCTGGCGATGCGCTGCGCGAGATCTTCGACGAACGCATCCAGTTCCGCGTCGGGCAGGGAGCGATTCACCCAGCCGTACTTTTCGGCCGTGTCGGCATCGAAATCGTTGGAGCCCGTGATGATCTCCAGGGCACGCGAGCGACCGGCAAGCGCGGCCAGCCATTCGGTCGCGCCACCGCCGGGCACGACGCCCACGCTGACTTCGACCTGCGCCAGGAACGCCTTTTCGCGGCTGGCGAAGCGCATGTCGCAGGCGAGGGCCAGTTCGCTGCCGTGGCCACGGGCGCGACCGCGAAGCTTCGCGATGCTGACTACGCGGGATTGCGCGAGGCGGGTGACGAAGTTCGGCCATTCGCCGAACGGCGCGGCACCGGGTACGTCGGGAATGATTTCGCCACGCTCCAGGTCGTAGTGGGCGACGAAATAATCCGGATTGGCGCTGTCGAAAACGACGACCTTGAGCTCGTCGCTGGCTTCGATGCGGTCCATCAGGACGCGAAGCTCGGCGAACATCTCCGGGTCATACAGGTTGATCGGCGGATTGCCGATGGTGACGCGCCAGTAGGCGGGGCTGACTTCTGAAATGGTGAGGCGTTGGTGGGTCATGGGGAGGGTCTCTATGAGTGCGGTTGACTAGTTGCATAATGCAACCAGTGGGGTTAAGCTACGCCAGATGGTTGCAATATGCAACCTGTAAAGTTGCTTCATGAAACCGAGTTGCCCGTCAGCGGGTTTCATTGGCACTTCCAACCACCACCTGAACTCAGCAAGGCTCATTCCATGACACAGAAGTCTTCCAAGCCTCTTGCCTTGATCACCGGAGCATCCGCCGGCATCGGTGCGGTCTACGCCCGCCGGCTGGCCGCCAGGGGATATGACCTGATTCTCGTCGCGCGCCGCGGTGACCGCCTCAGCGCGCTGGCCACCGAACTGCGCGGCCAGTTCGGCGTCGACGTCGGCACCCTTGTCGCCGACCTGACCCGCGACGAAGACGTGACGGCGGTCGAGAACCGCTTGCGCAACGCGCCGGGCCTGACACTGCTCGTGAACAACGCGGGCTCCGCGAAGCTTGCGCCGCTGGAAGCGACGGCATCGCAGGACGTCGCCGACATGATCTCGCTCAATGTCACGGCGCTGACCCGACTGACCCAGGCCGTGCTGCCACGCTTCAAGGCGGCGGGCGAAGGCGCGATCGTCAACGTCGCGTCGGTCCTTTCGATTCATTCCCTCGGGATCAGCGCGGTCTACAGCGGCACCAAGGGTTACGTGCTCAATTTCAGCCGCGGTGTGCAAGCCGAACTCGAAGGCACGGGCGTCTATCTCCAGCTCGTATTGCCCGCGTCGACGGAAACCGAGCTTTGGGACCTCTCCGGTGTTCCGCTGGCGGCCCTCAAGGCCGGTACGGTCATGACCGCGGAGAACATGGTCGACGCGGCGATGGTCGGCTTCGATCGCCGCGAGCCGGTGACTCTGCCTTCGCTGACCGAGCACGCGTTGTGGGAAACGTACGACGAGGCGCGCATGGGCGCGTTTGCCGCCACCCAGACCGCGGAGCCGGCCGCGCGCTATCGTCGATCCTGATCAGGGGAGGGGCCGCTTTGGTAACATCGGGCGGCCCCGCTTTGACGAATGAGTAAAGTCGTGAGACGAAAGAGCCTCGAAGACAGCGTTTGTGCCGTAGCCCGGTCCCTCGACCTGATTGGCGACTGGTGGACGCTGCTGATCGTTCGCGAGGCATTGTCGGGTGCGAAGCGCTTCGGCGAGTTTCAGAAGAACCTGGGCATGGCGAAGAACATCCTGAGCGTGCGACTCCGCTCGATGGTCGACAACGGCATCATGGAGATGGTGACGCCGGAGGGCGGCCAGGCGTACTACGAGTACGTGTTGACCGAGCAGGGGAAGGCGTTGACGCCGGTACTGGTCGCGCTTGCCCAGTGGGGCGGTGATTACCTGTTCGACGCGAAGGAAAAAAGCTCGCTGCTGCTGGATGCTAAGAAGCGCCGTCCGCTGCGGCCACTGGAGTTGCGTTCGCAGGATGGGAAGTTGCTCGGCGTGGACGACATCTTCGTGCCGCCGACGCCGAGCGGTGCTGCTTAAGGAGAGCCGGCCCGCGGGCTCAGCTGTCCGACGCCTCACACTTGTCGTTTTCGCAGGCGAAGTCGACCTGGGCGCCGCGACCCACCGTAAGCGGGATGTTCTTGCGCGTGTCGACGGCCTTTCCATCCTTCTCCAGGATGATCGTATAGGTTCCCATGGGAACCGACAGCAGCTTGTAGCGGCCGCCGCTGTTGATCGTGGTGTGGCGTTCGCCACCGGTACTGCTATGTGCCGTCACCGTTGCCCCCGCCGGGCCGTGACCGAAGATCATGGCGGTAGTGCCCTGTGCATGGGCAGGCAGGCACGCCCCGATGCCAGCAAGCATGACCATCCCGAGCAGGAACGTGCCTGCCACGCGCGTGTTGCGAAGCTTCCCCTTCATCTTTCTTTTCCCCTGGTGTTTGACAATCGCCCGTCAATGCTAGGGCCGAGTGTCGTTTCCGTCCGGTGACAACGGAAGTGCCTGGCGTGGAATCATGGTGTTGTCACGCAGGCATCAATCGCGCGCTTGCTTCCGGGTTCCGGTCATGCAAGGTGCGAGAGAACAACAAGAGTAATCTGCCGCAAGCGTATTACGATGCGTCGTCATCATCCACCTACGGAGCGCGAACATGGAATCGAATCCGGTCATTGTCGAGAGCGTAGGCGAGGGCGCCTACCAGGCGCGCGTCCACGCGCAGGGGCCGTCCTTCATGGTCGACGAGCCCGTGGACCTCGGCGGCACGGGTAGCGGACCGACCCCATACGACCTGTTGAGCGGTGCCCTGGGCGCATGCACCAACATCACCGTTCGTCTCTACGCGCAGCGCAAGCGCTGGCCATTGACGCACGTGCAGGTATCCGTCGCCCACCGCCGGGATCCGGCCACAGGGCGCGATATCTTCGAACGGACGCTCTACATCGAAGGCGACCTCGACGAAAAACAGAGGGCGCGCCTGCTCGAAATCGCCGAACACTGCCCCGTGGAACGCACGCTCCACGATGGGTCCAACATCACCACCCGCATGGTGACCGAGGTTCGGAAGGTGCATCCGGGCAAGCCGTGCGACGAGACGCATCCGAAGGCAGTCGACGAGGCTTGCCGGGAAGTGGACCCCACGGCCACCGCGTGAGCATCAGCGGTCGTGGAGGTGTTTCAGGAAGTCGGCAAGGACGACGGCGTGGTTGATCGCCGGATCACGCGCTCCGTACAGGAGCGTGGCGTGGCGACCATGGAGTTCGGCAAGCAAGGCGGCGGGCGCCGGGCTCACTCCCAGTTCTTCGCGATAGGTCTGCGTGAACTCTTCGAAGCGCTCGATGCGATGGTCGAACCATTTACGTAGCCCCGGGCTGGGAGCGATGTCCTTCGCCCACACGTCGACAGCCGCTTCCACCTTCGTCAGCCCACGGGGCCAGAGGCGGTCGACGAGTACACGAACGCCATCGCCCTCGGCGGGCGTGTCGTACACCCGCTTCAGCGTCAATCGTGGTTGCCGCATGGTCTGCTCCAGCCAGTCAGAAGACCGTCGTGATCGCCTTCAACCAGATCGCGACGGCATAAGCGCCGGGGTCGGCGTGCCCTTGGGTACGTTCACCAAGATACGCCGATCGGCCCAGTCGCGGAGCCATGGTTTTCGTCGCTTCCACGCCGGCATCGGCCGCGCGATAGGCGGCCTGGGCAATGGCTGCCGCACCGTCGCCACGTGCCGCCGCCGCTTCGATCGCATCGGCGGCCGGGAGCAGGGCGTCGAGCATGGTGCGGTCACCCGCCTTGCCTCCGCCAAGCGCCTGCACGCCGTCGCAACCCGCGCGGAAAGCTGCCGCCCAGGCGCGTGCGCTGCTCACGTCGCCGGCGCTCGCGAGGCTCGTCGCCGCACGGACGACGAACACCGCGTACAACGGACCCGACGTGCCGCCAAGGACGCGACGCAGGGTCGAGGCCAGCGCGTGTAATGCCGCCGCCGGATGCTCGCCATCCAGGCTGGCCGAGGTATCCACGATGGCGCGCGCACCTCGCGCGAGACTGAGGCCGATGTCGCCGTCGCCGACGACCGAGTCCAGTCTCGTAAGTTCTTGCTCTTCTGCCTCGAGAGCCGATGCCACGGCAAGAATCGCCTGCATGAAGCGATGCGATCGCGCGCTGTCGGCCCAGGCCGGTCCCGCAGCGACGGCCGCCTGCACGTCGGTAAGCGCGGGCAGCACCGAAGGCGTGCCGGTCGGAACGGTCGGCGCGGTCCATGCAGCGGCGCTGGACGGTGCAAGCAGGCGTTCCAGGCGGGGCGCATCGACCTTCATGAGGGAGATCGAGCAGCCGGGCATTTCCAGCGCCGAGAGGAACGTGCCCGCCTGCACGGTGGCTACGTCGACGCCGGCCTTCGCCAGGCGTGCCAGCGCGTGGCGCGTGACGATGGCCAGTTCCTGCACGGCCGTGCCGCCGAGGTTGTTGATGAGCAGGGCGACGCGATCCGACGCGCGGAAACCGCCGCGCTCCAGCAGACGGTCCATCAGGCGATCGACCATGTCGTCGGCGGGCGAGATGGGCAGGCGCTGCGTGCCGCGTTCGCCGTGGATGCCGAGGCCGTATTCGACTTCCGATTCGCCGAGTTCGAAACCCGGTTTACCGGCGGCGGGCACGATGCATGGCCCCAGGCCGATGCCCATGGTGAACACCGCATCGATCGCCGCCTGGGCTTCGCGCTTCACGTCCGCCAGCGAGAGGCCGGCTTCGGCGGCCGCACCGGCCACCTTGTGGACCAGGACCGTGCCGGCGATGCCGCGACGGCCCACCGCACCGTTATCGTCGAGCGCCACGTCGTCGGCGACGATGACCATCTCGACGTCGATCCCGGCGGCGCGGGCGATCTCGGCGGCAAGGCCGAAGTTCAATCGGTCGCCGGTGTAGTTCTTGACGATGAGCAGCACACCCGCTGGCCTGGCGACCGCGCGGATGGCGGCGAGGACGGCGTCGACGCTGGGCGAGGTGAACACCTGGCCGACGACGGCGGCGGTGAGCATGCCCACGCCCACATAGCCGGCATGCGCCGGCTCGTGACCGGCGCCGCCACCGGAGATGAGTGCGACCTTGCCGGCACCGGCGAGCGAGGCAAGATCCGCGCGGACCACGACATTCTCGCCTTCGATACGCGCCAGGCGCTTATCGGCGCGAACGAGGCCTTCGACCATGTCGTCGACGACCTTGAGGGGATCGTTGATGAGCTTTTTCATGGGGCGTGATAAACCGCTTCGATGTTGTGGCCGTCCGGATCGAGCACGAAGCCGCCGTAATAACCTTCGTGGTAATGCGAACGTGGTCCCGGCGGGCCATTGTCGCGCGCACCGGCGGCGAGGGCGGCCTCATGGAACGCGTGCACCAGCTGCCGCGTCGTCACGCGGAACGCGACGTGCACCGGAGGCCGGTTCGGCTCGCCCTTGTAGATCCAGAAATCGGGCTTGCCGCCTTCGCCGAAGCCCGCGATATCCGTGCGGCCGGTCGTCGAGGCGGGCAGTACCACCAGCAGTTCATAGCCGATGGCCGCGAGGACCGTCTGGTAGAACTGCTTGCTGCGCTCGAAGTCGCTGACGGTGACGCCGGTGTGGTCGATCATGCGGAACTCCTGGGATGGCTAGGCTATCGTCCCCGGAGCTTAGACGTATTCGCGCGCCGACACAGCACGGCGGAAGCCCTTGACCCAGAGCAACACCCGTCCGAGGCAGAGCACGCCGGCGACGATGTCGTAGAGGGCCAGCCCCAGCAGCCACAGGTCGAGTTCGCCCACGGCGTTGCCGCTTTCGCCGGACAGGCCGCCGAAGGCGATGCGCGAGGCGAGCAGGTTGGCGCAGATCGCCAGGATGGGGACGAAGGCGGCCGCCAGAATGGTTGCCGGAACCCATCGGCGAGGTAGCAAGGCCACCGCGAAGGCAGCCGTTCCGGCGACTGCCGCGGCAGCGATTCCCATAAGCTCGACCACGGTGCTCTCCCTCCCGGGTGCGCCCGCTCGTCGGACGCACTAAGCCGATTGTAAGGTTGGAGATGGACGGGATTGTTACGGGGCCGTGTGTCAGACCTCAGCAAGCCCCTGGCCTTGCCGGCGTAGCTTCATGGCCGTAAGTGGTTAGTGAGAGTGGGGGTAGCCATGGCTCCATGTGGCCATTTGGATCGTGACAATTCGCGAATCCGTTGGGATACTCGATTCCCTCGGGGTGAGTGGGATGCGGAATGAAGCGTCGCGATCTGCTGAAGGGTGTTTCCCTGTTTTCCGGTGCCCTGGCGCTGGGCCGGCCCGCCTGGTCGGCCACCGCGCCCGCATCTGGCCCCTCCGCAGGCGTGAAGATCGCGCGCCCCATCAGGGCGCTTCGCCAGGTCGATGGGCGTCTTCGACAGCCGATCCGCCTGACCATGGAGGCAGGACACGCCAACGACCCCGTCGTCACATCGATCGATGACATCGAAGTCGATCGACGCTCCTTGCCCATCGGTTCGCAGACGTTCGACATTTTCGTCGAACCCGTGTCGCAGCGGCAGGACGTGACCGTCACGGTGCGTCAGGGCAGCAAGACGCATCGCGAAACGATCGAGCTACGTCCCGTGCGCAAGATGCTGGTCTATATCCTGCCGCACTCGCACCACGACCTGGGCTACACCGAATTGCAGGCCGATGTCGAGGACCGTCAGGTACGCAACATCGACCTGGGCATCGACCTGGCGAGCAAGACCGCCGCCTACCCCGAGGGTTCGCGCTTTGTCTGGAACCTCGAGGTGTTGTGGGGCGCGGATCTCTACATGCAGCGCAAGTCCGACGAGGAGAAGGCGCGGTTCGTCGACGCCGTCCGCAAGGGCTGGATCGCGCTGCACGGTTCCTACGCGAACGAGCTGACGGGCCTGTGCCGTCCGGAAGAACTGTTGCAACTCTTCCGCTACGGCACCGAGTTGTCCCGCCTCACCGGCACGCCGGTGGACGCGGCCATGATGAGCGACGTTCCCGGCTACACATGGGGCACGGTCGACGCCATGGCGCAGGCCGGTATCCGTTACTTCTCGGGTGCGCCGAACTACTTCGACCGCATCGGTCGGTTCATGGACACCTTGCAGGACAAGCCTTTCTGGTGGGTGTCGAAGTCGGGCAAGTCACGTGTGCTGTTCTGGATCCCGTGGACCGGCTATGCCATGTCGCACGTGATGAAAGCCGACGACGAGTGGGTCGGCAAGTACCAGGAGCGCATGGACGATGTGCGCTTCCCTTATGACATCTCCTATGTGCGCTGGGCCGGACATGGCGACAATGCCGAACCGGATCCGGAGATTTCCGAGTTCGCACGCACCTGGAACGAAACCTATGAATGGCCGAAGTTCTCCATCGCTTCCACGCACACGGCCTTCGCCGCGTTCGAAAAACGCTATGGATCGCAGCTGCCGCAGTTGCAGGGCGACCTGACGCCTTACTGGGAAGATGGGGCTGCGTCGTCCGCCCTTGAAACCGCGATCAATCGCAATGCGGCGGATCGCCTGGCCCAGGCCGCCACGCTTATCGCCATGACGCGACCCGGGGACTACCAACCCGCGTCTTTCAAGGACGCCTGGCGCGATGTGCTGCTGTATTCCGAGCACACCTGGGGCGCGGCGGCGAGTGTTACCCAGCCCGAAGCGGAGATGACGACCCGGCAATGGGATGTCAAACGCCAGTTCGCGCTGGATGCCGAGCGCAAGTCGCGTTCGTTGCTGGCTGTCGCACAGCAAGGCGATCGCCCGAGCGCAGAAGCGATCGACGTCGTCAACACGTCGTCGTGGCCGCGCGGCGGCATCGTGCGCGTGCCGGTCGATCTGTCGAAGGCCGGGGACCGTGTGGTCGACGAGCACGGTCGTGCGCTTCCTTCGCAGCGACTGTCGACCGGTGAACTCGCGGTGCAGGTCGCGGAGGTGGCCGGCCTGGGCCGGATCCGTTTAAGCGTTACGGCCGGAACGCCCATGGTGCCGCCGGAACCCGTTTCGTTCCAGGACGGTGTACTGAGTAACCGCCATCTGAAGGCCCGCATCGACCCGGTATCGGGAGACATTGTCGAGCTGTCG
>DATNJP010000488.1:0-10850 GCA_035603855.1 Luteibacter sp.
CCCTTCTGGCCGTTGATCGAGCTGATCTGGACGATGCGCCCCCACTGCCGGGTGCGCATGCCCTCGATCACGGGACGGGTGACGTTGAAGCAGGCGTTGAGGTTGGTGTTCACCACCTCGGTCCACTGCTGGTAATCCATCTTGTGGAACGTGGTGTCGCGGGTGATGCCAGCGTTGTTGACCAGGATCTCGACCGGTCCGGCCAGGTCTTCGACGCCCCGGATCATGGCTTCCGCCGACACCGGGTCGGAGACGTCGCCAGGGACCATGACCACGTCGATGCCGTCGCGGATCATGTCCTCGCGCCAGGCGGCGGCGCGGGTCTCGTCGCGATAGTTGGTGGCGACGCGATGGCCCTGGCGGGCAAGGTAGCGCACGATCGCCGTACCGATGCCGCCCGTGCCGCCGGTCACCAATGCCGTGCGTTGCGTGATGCCTTGCTTCATCCTCGCCTGTTTCCTGTCATGGCCCATAAGTCGGGCAAACGATTCTTATAGCGTTGCCGTGCCGGTAAGACTACTGCGGCGAAGCGACGCAGGCTCGAATCCGTGCAGCGCGTCGCGAAGCAAGGCCGCAGGGCCGGCGGCGCTGGCGGGCGCTTCCAGGCCCAGGCGCTCGAGTGCCAGACGCAGGGCGGGCAGGGGATCGGCCGGGTCGACCGGTAGCGCAGCCAGCGATTTGGACAGCTTCTGGCCGTCCGGACCGAGCACCAGCGGCAGGTGCAGGTAACCCGGGGTAGGCAGTCCCAGCAGCTCCTGGAGGTAGATCTGCCGGGCTGTGGAGTCCAGGAGGTCGGCGCCGCGCACGACGTGTGTCACGCCTTGCTCGCCGTCGTCGACCACGCAGGCCAGTTGATAGGCCCAGAATCCTTCCACGCGACGGATGACGAAATCGCCCGCCACATCGCGCAGGTTCTCCTCCTGCGAACCCTGCAGGTCGTCCTGCCAGAGGAGGGTCCGGTCGGGCGAGCGCAGCCGCCATGCCGGCGGGCGGGACGGATCGGGCGGAGCGATGCAGCGGCCATCGCGATGGAGGCCGCCGTGGGCGGCCAGCTCCGCGCGGCTGCACCAGCAGGGAAACAGGTGGCCTTCGTCGCACAGCCGTTGAAAGGCCGCGTGGTACAGGTCGCCGCGCCGGGACTGGAAGACCGGCGGTTGGTCGGGTGACAGGCCGAAGGCGTCGAGGGTGGCCAGGATGGAGGCGGCCGAACCGGGAACCTCGCGCGGGGGATCGATGTCTTCGATGCGCACGAGCCATTCGCCACCGGCGTGGCGGGCGACGAGCCAGCTGCCCACGGCGGCCACGAGCGAGCCAAAATGCAGGGCGCCGGTGGGGGAGGGAGCGAAGCGCCCGCGGTAACGTTTATCTGTCATCCGGTTCCAATTTGAGAGGTTTCTCAGGTCCATCGGGGCGCGGGAAGACAGTTTAGGCGATGCTGTCCCGCCTCCACGCTTGCCGGGCCCGCATTCCGCTTGCGACAAGGGCTTCCGGCATTGAATCGTTCAGTGTTCGCCCCGAAAACTTGTACCGGGCGGCGCCATACGCCAGCCGCCATGAGAGAGATAAGCCATGTTCAAACGTATCGCCTTGTTTGTCGCGACCAACCTCGCGGTGATCCTCCTGCTCACCTGCGTCACCCATGTCCTGGGCATCGACCAGTGGGCGGCCCAGCGCGGCATGGGCATCGGCGGGCTGATCGTCTTCGCATCCATTTTCGGCATGGGCGGTGCCTTCATCTCGCTGGCCATCTCGAAATGGATGGCCAAGATGACCACCGGCGCGAAAGTGATCACCGACCCGCGCACGGAATCCGAGCGCTGGCTGCTCGACACCGTGCGTCGCCATGCCGAAAAGGCCGGTATCGGCATGCCCGAGGTGGCCGTGTACGACGCCCCGGAAATGAACGCCTTCGCCACGGGCATGAGCCGCAACAACGCCCTGGTGGCGGTAAGCACCGGTCTGCTCCAGCAGATGGACCGCGAGCAGGTGTCGGCGGTGCTCGGCCATGAGATCGGCCACGTCGCCAATGGCGATATGGTCACCCTGACCCTGATCCAGGGCGTGCTGAATACCCTGGTCATCGTTCTGGCCCGCATCGTCGGCCGTGTGGTCGACAGCTGGATGAGCGGCGGCCGCGAACGCGACGGCGAGGGCGGCATCGGCTATTTCGTGGTCGTGATGGTGCTGCAGATCGTCTTCGGCCTGTTCGCCTCGATGATCGTCATGTGGTTCTCCCGCTGGCGCGAGTTCCGCGCCGACGCGGCTGGCGCGAACCTGGCTGGCCGGGCCTCGATGATCTCGGCCCTGCAGCGCCTGTCGGCCAACCACGGCGACACCTCGCTGCCGCAGACGATCCAGGCCTTCGGCATTTCCGGTCACCTGGCCTCGGGCTTCAAGCGCCTGTTCATGAGCCACCCGCCGATCGAGGAGCGCATCGCGGCGCTGCAGAACGCTCGCTGATCGAAAAGCGCATCGCCTTCCTGAGGCTCCTGGTGCAAAGAGATGCGCCAGGAGCCTTTTTTACGGGCAGGGGCGCCCGCATAATCCGGTGTCTGTCCCACCTGAAGGAACGGCACCGTGAGCCAGGAAACCCGTAAGTTCGAAGCCGAAGTCGCCCAGGTCCTGCACCTGGTGACCCACTCCCTTTACTCGCACAAGGAAATCTTCCTTCGCGAGCTCATCTCCAACGCGTCCGACGCCTGCGACAAGCTGCGGTTCGAAGCGCTGGCCGACCCCAGCCTCACCGATGGCGATGCGGACCTGCGCATCCAGGTCAGCTGGGATCCGGAGGCGCGCACCGTCAGTGTCCGTGATAACGGCATCGGCATGAGCAAGGACGAGGTCGTCGCCAACATCGGCACGATCGCCAGTTCGGGCACCCGCCGCTATCTCGAAGCCCTCTCGGGCGAGCAGAAGGCCGACGCCCGCCTGATCGGCCAGTTCGGCGTGGGCTTCTACTCCGCCTTCGTCGTGGCCGACAAGGTCACCGTGATCACCCGTCGCGCGGGCGAGCCTGCGACGGCCGGCGTTCGCTGGGAAAGCGACGGCAAGGGCGAGTACACCCTCGAGGACACCAACGTCGCCGAGCGTGGCACGACGGTCGTGCTGCACCTGAAGGCGGACGAGGACGAATTCCTCAAGTCGTGGACGCTGCGTTCCGCCGTCACCAAGTACTCCGACCACGTCGCCTTCCCGATCCGCATGCCCGCCGAAAAGGATGGCAAGCCGGATCCGACCGAGTGGACCACGGTCAACTCGGCATCGGCCCTTTGGTCGCGCCCGAAGAGCGAGATCAGCGACGAGGAGTACCAGAACTTCTACAAGGCGCTGGGTCATGACTTCAACGATGCGCTCGCCTGGTCGCATAACCGCGTCGAAGGCAACCAGAGCTTCACCACCCTGCTTTACGTGCCCGAGCAGCCGCCGTTCGACCTGATGATGGGCGGACGCGACGAGCGCAAGGGACTGAAGCTGTACATCAAGCGCGTCTTCATCATGGACGCGTCCGAGCAGCTGCTTCCGAACTACCTGCGCTTCGTGCGTGGCGTGGTCGATGCGGACGACCTGCCGCTGAACGTGAGCCGCGAGATCCTCCAGCACAACCGCCAGCTCGAGCAGATCAAGGCGCGCTGCGTGAAGAACGTGCTCGACCTCCTCGAGCGCATCTCGCGCGACGAGCCCGAGAAGTTCGCGACCTTCCTCGCCGGCTTCGGCAACACGCTGAAGGAAGGCATCGTCGAGGACGCGTCGAACCGCGAGCGCATCGCCAAGCTGCTGCGCTTCGCGTCGACCAAGGGTGACGGCGCGGCCAAGACGGTCTCGTTCGACGACTACATCGGTCGCATGGCCGTGGGCCAGGACACGATCTGGTATGTCACCGCCGACAGCTATGCCGCCGCGGCCGGAAGCCCGCAGCTGGAAGCGCTGAAGGCCAAGGGCATCGAAGTGCTGCTGATGTCCGACCGTGTGGACGAGTGGATGCTGGGCTACCTCACGGAATACAGCGGCAAGCGCCTGCGCAACGTCGCCAAGGGTGAGTTCCCGCTCGACGAGGCCGACAAGGCGAAGCAGGAAGCGGCCACCGCCGCAGCCGGTCCGCTCATCGAGCGAGCCAAGTCGTTGCTGGGCGACCGCGTGGGCGATGTGCGCGTTTCGGCACGCCTCACTGACTCGCCGTCGTGCCTTGCGCTGGCGGATTTCGATCTCGCCCCGCATCTTGCCCGCCTGCTGCGCGAAGCAGGGCAGGACGTGCCGGATTCGAAGGCCGTGCTGGAACTCAATCCGGAGCATCCGCTGGTGAAGCGTCTCGCCACGGAATCGGACGACGCGAAAGCGGGCGATCTCGCCGGCCTCCTGCTCGAACAGGCCGAGATCACCGCAGGCGCCCAACTGGCCGACCCGGCAGCCTTCGTCCAGCGCATGAACCGCGTACTGCTTGGGTGATCGCGGCAGCTAACTGAGCTCTAGTTCTATGAGCCCGGAGTGGGCTCTGTGTGCGAACTCTTGCAGCTCCAAGTGTGGGCTCTTGAAGCCCTGTGGGGAGCTCTTGCAGCTCTCTGTGGGAGTTCTTGCAGCTCTGTGTGGGAGCCGCTTCAGCGGCGAATAGGCCTGGCTACGTAGCAATGCCTAATCGCCGCTGAAGCGGCTCCCACATGGAAGCACCTGGCATTGGAAGCAGCTCCCACACAGCAGCAGCTCCCACAGGACATGCAGCCGCTGCTATCGTCCCTGCACATGGCTGCCTTGCTCATCCTCTTCGTCTGCCTTGCCCTCGGTATTCTCTGCCGACGCTTCGCGACGCTTCCGGAAGGCATCGTTCCCGGCATCAACTGGTGGGTGTTGAACATCGCGCTTCCGGCGCTGGTGCTGGCGCTGGTGCCGCACGTGACGATCGACGCGCACCTGTGGTTCCCCGTGGTGGGCATGTACGTCACCTTCTTCGGCGCATGGGCCCTGTTCGCCACGCTGGGCATACTGCTCGCGTGGTCACCGCAGCGGGTGGGTTGCCTGACTCTCGTCTGCGGCCTCGGCAACACCTCGTTCATCGGCTACCCCATGGTGGAGGCCCTGCACGGGAAGGCAGGTCTATCGGTCGCCGTAATCGCCGACCAGCTCGGATGTTTTCCCATGCTTGCCGCCGGCGGCATCGTCGTGGCGTCGATGTACTCGGGGCGTGGTGCGAGCGTGCCGGCCATCGTGCGTCGCGTGCTGACCTTTCCCGCCTTTGTCTGCCTGGTGATCGGCGTGATCGTCGGCCTTGCCGGCGGATGGCCGATGGCGGTCGAGAAACTGCTGTTGCAGATAGGCCAGACGCTGACGCCGCTGGCCCTGTTCTCGGTCGGTCTTCAATTCCGCCTGCACCTCAGCCGCGACCAGACGGGCGCCCTGTTGACCGGTCTGGGCTGGAAGCTGCTGTTCGCGCCCCTCGTGGTGCTTGGCATCGGCGTTGCCGCGGGCGTCGGTGGCCTGACCTTGACCGTGGGTGTGCTTCAGGCCGCCATGGCGCCGATGATTTCGGCGGCCATCCTTGCGGACCAGTACGATCTGGAGCCCCGTCTGGCCAACACGGTGCTGGGCGCAGGCATCCTGCTCTCGCTGGTCACGATCCCGGTGGGCAACCTGTTTCTTCCCGCAGGATAAGGCTTGGGAACCCCTCGAACCGACCACACCCTTTTTTCATGACCGAGATTTCGACTTCCCCCGGCGTCCGCGCCGACATTTGGCTCTGGGCCGCGCGCTTCTTCAAAACCCGCAGCATCGCCAAACAGGCGATCGAAGGCGGCAAGGTGGAACTCAATGACGCCACGTGCAAGCCGGCGAAGCTGGTGACAGTCGGCGATACGCTGCGTATCAATCGTGGCGAGGAACGCCTCGTGTGCGTCGTGGCGGCCCTATCGTCCAAGCGTGGACCGGCACCGGAGGCGCAAAAGCTCTATACGGAAACGGAAGAGAGCATCGCCGAGCGAGCGCGACAGCGAGAGGACCGTCGCCTCACGGGAGGCGCATTGCTGCGCCCCGATTCGCGTCCGGACAAACGCGCACGCCGTCTTATCCAGGACGTAAAAAAGAACCTGTAGGAAGCGCCGAAAAATCCGCCCCCCGAACCCCCTTCCGGGCTGCTGACGCGGAAAAGGGCGGGGGACGTCACGGGGCCGGAAGATGGAGAGTCGTAAGACCCCGTGAAAACGCATGCCGGTGGACTATAGAAGGCACCGGCGATGCATGGAATTCGTTTGTTCGAATCGCGCCGATAGCGCGTCTCAATGATTCAGCGCAGCATTTTCCGCAGCTTGTAGAGCTGGTCGAGCGCCTCACGCGGCGCCAGGTCGTCCGGATCGATGGCACGCAACGCTTCCTCGACGGGCGAGGGAAGCGGTGGCGCGAACAGGCCCATCTGCGGCGTCGCCGCGGGAGGCATGGCCACGGCGGCCGTCACTTCGTGCCCCTGTTCGAGGGCGGAAAGGTAGCGGCGCGCATCGGCGATCACGGACTTGGGCAGGCCCGCCAGCGCGGCCACCTGGAGGCCGAAACTGCGGTTCGCCGGGCCGTCTTTCACCGTATGCATGAAGACCAGCTGGTCGCCGTACTCGACCGCGTCGAGATGCACGTTCGCGATGGTCGGGAAATCGCCGGCGAGTTCGGTTAGTTCGAAGTAGTGCGTGGCGAACAGCGTGAACGCGCAACTCGTTGCCGCCAGATGCACGGCCGCGGCACGCGCGAGAGAAAGTCCGTCGTACGTGCTCGTGCCGCGACCCACTTCGTCCATCAGCACGAGGCTGCATTCAGTGGCGTTGTGCAGGATGTTCGCCGTTTCGCTCATTTCCACCATGAAGGTGGACTGGCCGCGCGAAAGATCGTCGCCCGCGCCGATGCGGGTGAAGATGCGGTCGATCGGGCCGATGGTGGCGGCCGACGCGGGCACGTAGCTACCCACATGCGCGAGCAGCACGATGAGTGCGTTCTGGCGCATGTAGGTGGATTTACCGCCCATGTTCGGACCTGTGATCACCAGCATGCGGCGACCCTTGTCCAGGGCGAGGTCGTTGGGCTCGAACGGCTCGTCACGGACCTTTTCAACGACGGGGTGACGGCCGCGCTCGATGCGGATGCCGGGCACGTCGGTGAGCACAGGGGCAGCCCAATCGAGCGCCTCGGCGCGCTCGGCGAGATTGGCGAGCACGTCGAGTTCGGCCATCGCCGCGGCGGCGATCTTGAGTTCGGGCAGGTGCTCGATGAGCTTGTCGAGCAGCAGTTCGTAAAGAGCGCGTTCGCGCATCAGCGAACGTTCCTTCGCCGAGAGCACCTTGTCCTCGAACTGCTTCAATTCTTCCGTGATGTAGCGCTCGGCATTCTTCGTGGTCTGCCGGCGCGTGTAATGCTGCGGCGCCTTCTCGGACTGCGCCTTGGTGATCTCGATGTAATAGCCGTGCACGCGGTTGTAGCCGACCTTCAGTGTCGGAATACCGCTGGCGGCTTTTTCGCGTTCCTCCATGTCGACCAGGAACTGGTCGGCGTTGGTGGAAAGGCGGCGCAGTTCGTCCAGTTCGTCATCGTAGCCTTCAGCCAGCACGCCACCGTCGCGAAGCAGCACCGGCGGCTGCGCCACGATGGCGCGGGCAAGCAGGGCGGCCGTTTCCGCGTGATCGCCGATGCGCTCGACCAGGCCATGGATCAGAGGGCTATCGAGACCGGCGATGTCTTCACGCAACCCCGGTGCGGCGGCGAGGCCATCACGCAAGGTGGAGAGGTCGCGCGGACGTGCCGAGCGCAAGGCCACGCGAGCAAGGATGCGTTCGAGATCGCCCACACCACGCAAGCGCTCGCGCAGCGTCGCGTGTCGGCGTGAATCGATCAGGCTGCCGATGGCCTGGTGACGGCCACGCAACACGTTGCGGTCACGCAGCGGCCGGTTGAGCCAGCGGCGCATGAGGCGCGCACCCATCGGCGTCACGGTTTCGTCCAGCACGCCAAGCAGGGTGTTCTCGACGTTGCCGCTCTGGTGCGTATCGATCTCGAGGTTGCGCCGCGTGGCGGCATCCATCGCGATCGTTTCGCCTGCGTTCTCCACCGCCATGCCGGTGAGATGGGGCAGGGCGCTCTTCTGGGTTTCTTCCACGTATCCCAACAGGCAACCCGCCGCGGCGATGGCCAACGGCATGCCGTCCACGCCGAAGCCGAGGAGGTCGCGGGTCTTGAAGAAGCGGCACAGTTCGCGCGTGGCGGCGTCGCCGTCGAAATGCCAGGGCTGGCGCTTGCGCAGGCCGGGCAGCGACGAGACCAGCTTGGGCCACGCCACGTCTTCGCCCACCAGCGTCTCGGCGGGCTGCAGGCGTGCCAGTTCCGCGGCGAGGCCCTCGGCGGACGTGACCTCGGTCAGCAGGAAGCGGCCGGTCGAGAGATCGACCCAGGCCAGTCCGTATCCCTTCGGACCGGCGGCGATGGAGAGCAGCAGGTTGTCGCGGCGCTCTTCCATCAACGCGGCGTCGGTGACGGTGCCCGGGGTGACGATGCGCACGACCTCGCGCTTCACCGGGCCCTTGGAGGTCGCCGGATCGCCGATCTGCTCGCACAAGGCCACCGACTCGCCCAACTTCACCAACCGGGCCAAGTAGTTCTCCACGGCGTGGTAGGGCACGCCCGCCATGGGGATGGGCGCACCCGCCGACTGACCGCGCTGGGTAAGGGTGATGTCGAGCAAACGCGCGGCCTTGCGCGCGTCGTCGTAGAACAGCTCGTAGAAGTCACCCATCCGGAAGAACAGCAGGATGTCCGGATGCTCGGCCTTCGCCGCGAGGTACTGGCGCATGAAGGGCGTATGCCCGGCGGCCGAACGGTCTTCTTCTGCTAAAGCCATGATTTTCCGAGGTCGATGCGTGGTGGCGCACCTGCGGGTGGCGCGCTAGCCGTACATGATAAGCGACCTGCCGAACGGTTGCCGGAAACGCCCGGCGATACCCACGGGGTTACGACGCGACTCACGATCGGGCTGCACGGACCGGTGATAATCTCGCCTGATCGGCTTCAGGGCCATGCTTTTAAAGGAGTTTTCATCGTTGGTACAGGGCGTGGAAGGGACGTGGTCGGATGGCACGCGGGTCAATGGAAACGAGGGGCTATTCAAGGGGCAATGGCGAGATGGGCGCTTGTACCTTCTTCTGCGCTGAAGACGAAGAACGTGGCGGTTATCCCCTGTGTCCTGTTATAGCGACGTCGACGCGTACGCGGCGCGTGACGGCCACGACCTGGTCTGGTTTCGTGTATGGCGACATCGTTCCGAAAACGCCTTCAGAAAGTACGTGAGATTAAGTCGAAAGCCTCACGGGGGTGATGTCCCTACGCATACCCGCTGTCCCAAGGACGCATGTTGAAGTCATGCGCCTTGCGATGTGCCCCGTGCTTTTGTACCAATCAATCGGCTCTATGAGCGACGCTACAAGCGCTGTACACGATCTTGCACTTCTCGCCATAGCGTTCGCATCCCGTTAACGCGTCTCCCTTTGCTCCATCCTCAGTCGGGCTATTTGCTACGCCATAACCCTTTGTGCTCCAAGCGACCGAAGCGCATTGGTTGCGATATGAAGCAGCAACCTTGCATCCCGTCGAACCCTTGCTTGCGCAGTCGTGCATTGCATCGTCGACGGCCTGTGATCTGCTACGACGGTCGGTAACCGTCCCAGCGCTTCCTGTTTGGTAGTCGATGGCAATTGCCCCCCAACTGTCCTCCCATTTGGGAGGAGGTGGCATCGGCTGAGCGTCCTGTCCTTGATTATAAGAAGGCATGCCTGCTGCATCAGGCGGGACACAGTTTCCACCACCCGTGTCTACGCCAGTTGCGCATTGAGCTACAGCACTAAGGCTTGTGAGGCCAAGTGCGGGGATAAGCAGGAGGCACAGATATCCTCGCCTGGTCATGTTCCGGGATCCTTCTGGTACAGCTCGATTGAGCGCATTCCGCGTGGCTGTAAGATCGGATTTGGATCTTACAGCCACATCGGAGCCGATTCGGCGGCAACCGTGGTGAGTTACGCTCGCATCGGCGAGGTCTGGTTTTGAGTCTGCGCGTCTACCTGCTGCTGGTTTTGCGTCTGACTCTGCTGGCTGTTCTCGGCCTGCTTGCTGTTCTGCAAGGCGTCCGTGCTGCTCTGTGCCAGCGGGGTCTGCGCGGCAGTTGCCACATCGACCTCGGCGTATTGTTTGAACGGCGAGTTGGAATCACCCTGGATGGCGTAGGCCTTGCTGGCGTCATTGCTGAGCGCCACCTGGTCGATACGATGCATCCCCGCGGCGGCCGCGGCTGCCGTCAGTGAGCCCGCAATCATGCCGCTATGCGGACCGGATTCACGGTTGTACTGCGCATCCAGTCGTTGAACACCCCCCAGTGCCTCGCGATACATGCCGTGGTACGGATGTTCCGGATCCTCGAGTGAATGTGCGCGCGTCTGAATCTGTTTGGCGTCGAGTGCCTGCATGGTTTTCGGACCTGCGATGCCATCAGCTTCGAGCCCATGCGTACGCTGGAAGGACTGCAGGGCCTCCTTGGTCTGAGGGCCGAAGTTTCCGTCGGCATTCAGGGGCTTCCCATTGGATCCCTTGAAGCCTTGGTCACTCAGTTGGTGCTGCAGTGATTCGACGGCAGGACCGGTCGATCCAGCACGCAGTGACTCGCGTTGCGGGGCGTTCGACGCGGGCGCGGCGGGTGTCGCCCCTGGCTGCGCATTCTTCTGCGTCTGTGTCTGCTCCAGTGCCTTGAGCGTCGCGGGGCCGACGACCCCGTCTACCTTCAGGTTGTGGTCCTTCTGGAAACGCTCGACCGCCTGGCGGGTTTCCTTTCCGGCGTTGCCGTCGACCTT
>DATNJP010000489.1:0-7179 GCA_035603855.1 Luteibacter sp.
TGCAGGGCAAGGTCCACATGGACCGCGTCGCCTTCGCCACCACCCAGGCCGCCAGCATCGACACGTCCGAAGTCACCGCGTGGCCGAAGGAGAACCGCCTGGAGACCGCCGAGGCGGCGCGGATCGTGCAGGGAACCTCTACAATGGATGGCATAGGCATGCGTGCCAATCTCGATACCAAGCACCTGGAGCTTCTCGATGCAGTCCACAGCACGTACCTGCCGCCGCGCAAGCGCTAAGGCCGCCGTCCTCGCGGTGCTCGGCATGGCACTCGTGGCCAGCCTGCCCGTCGTGGCGAAGCAGTCCGACCGGAACGAGCAGATCAACGTCACCTCGACCTCGTTCGACGGCACGCAGCAGCAGCCCAACGGCAAGGATCCCGGCAAGGTGATCTGGACCGGCAACGTGGTCCTCACGCAGGGCTCGCTGAAGGTCACCGGCAGCAAGGCCACCGGTTTCCTCGACGGCGACAACCAGATCACCCGCGTCATCGTCGACGGCAGCGCCTCCGCGCAGGCAGCCATGCAGCAGCAGGACGAACAGAACCTGTGGATGCGCGGCAAGGCGAACAACATCGATTACAAGGTCGACCAGGATTTCGCCGTGCTCACCGGCAACGCCCACGTCGAGAAGGAAGTCGATCCCGCGGACCGCAAGAAGCTCAACCAGAGCAACGGCGACAAGCTCACCTACAACACGAAGGACAGCACGATGACCGGCGAGAGCAACGGCTCCGCTCCCGTGCACATGATCTTCCAGCCGAAACAGCAACCCGCCGCCGCTCCGGCCACGCCCGCGGCAGCCACCCCACCGAAGAAGCCCTGACCCGATGCTTTCAGCCCAAGGCCTGCAGAAGCGCTTTCGCGCGCGCCAGGTAGTCCGCGATTTCGCCTTCTCCATCCGCGAGGGTGAAGTGGTTGGCCTGCTGGGCCCCAACGGCGCCGGCAAGACCACCTGCTTCTACATGGTGGTCGGCCTGATCCAGGCCGATGCCGGTGCGATCAAGCTCGACCAGCAGGACATCACGGGCCTGCCCATGCATGCCCGCGCCAAGCTCGGCATCGGCTACCTGCCGCAGGAAGCGTCGGTATTCCGGCGCCTCAGCGTCTCGGACAACATTCTCGCTGTGCTCGAACTGCGCGAAGGCATGACCCAGAAGCAGCGCGAGGACGAACTCGAAAGCCTGCTCGACGAACTCAAGATCTCGCACATCGCCGAGCAGAAGGGCATCAGTCTTTCCGGTGGCGAACGTCGCCGCGTGGAAATCGCCCGCGCCCTCGCCGCACGCCCGCGCTACATGCTGCTCGACGAACCGTTCGCCGGCGTGGATCCGATTTCGGTCGGTGAGATCCAGCGCATCGTGCGTCACCTGAAGGAACGTGGCATCGGCGTACTGATCACCGACCACAACGTGCGCGAGACGCTGGGCATCTGCGACCGCGCCTACATCCTGAACGACGGCGAGGTGCTCTCGCGCGGCACGCCGCAGCACATCCTCGCCGACGAAAAGGTTCGCGAGGTGTATCTGGGCCGTGAATTCCGCATTTGACAAGGCGCGCATCCGGCCGGTGGGCATAGCTCGCCGCGCCGCTGGTTTGCGGGACCCGTAAGGGGTTACGATGGATCTGGAACCCCAAGCGTCGCAGGCATGAAACCCGGACTCCAGTTTCGCCTCCATCAGCAGCTCACGCTGACGCCGCAGTTGCAACAGGCTATCCGCCTGCTGCAATTGTCACAGCTTGAGCTCGAGGCCGAACTCCGCCAGATCGCGGAAAGCAATCCGTTGCTCGAGTTCGCCGAAGACGCGGAATCCGACACGGAAACGGTCGAAGAAAGCGAGTACGAAGCGCCCGAGTTCCCCTCGCGCGAAGAGCCCCCGGCCAAGAAATCCAAAGAGGACGAAGAGTCGACGGCCGCGCCGTCCGAGGAGCTGGCTCCCGAATGGGATGACGATCGCTTCCATGGCGAGGCGGGCGACTACGCCGGTGCCCCGTCGTCGCGCACCGGGGGTGGCGACGAAGACGGTTTCGAGCCGCAGAACGCCGCGCCGGAAAGCCTCCAGCAACATCTGGAATGGCAGCTCAACCTTTCCCAGTTCTCGCCCCGCGAACACGCGATCGCCACGGCGATCATCCACGCGCTCGACGAGGACGGCTACCTGCGCGATGGCGTGGAGGCCGTGGAGGCCGCCCTGCCCGCCAGCCTGCACGCGACCATCGACGAGATCGAGGCCGTGCGCCAGCGCGTGCAGCGCTTCGATCCCACGGGCATCGCCAGCCTCGACCTGCGCGACTGCCTGTTCTGCCAGCTGTCACAATTCGCGCTCGACACCCCGCATCGCGAACTGGCCATCCGCATCGTCAACGAAGAGCTGGAACTGCTGGCCCGTAACGATACCGCGAAGATCGCCCGCCGGCTCAAGGCGCAGGAAGCCCACGTCACGGCCGCCGCCGCGCTCATCCGCAGCCTCGACCCGCGCCCCGGCGCGGCGCTGGACGCCACGCCCGTGGAATACGTCGCGCCGGACGTCTACGCGCGCCGCGAGAACGGACGCTGGCAGGTCAGCCTGAATCCCGATTCCCAGCCCCGCCTGGGCCTCAACCAGCATTACTGCAACCTGATCGCGCGAGCGCGCGGCGATGACGCCACCTGGATGAAGGGCCAGCTTCAGGAAGCCCGCTGGTTGCTGAAGAGCCTGCAGTCCCGGGCGGAAACCCTGCAGAAGGTGGCCGACGTGATCGTCCGCCGGCAAAGCGCGTTCCTCGACTACGGCCCCGAAGCCATGCATCCGTTGGTGCTGCGTGAAGTGGCCGAGGAGGTCGGCATGCACGAATCCACGATTTCCCGCGTGACCACGCGCAAATACATGCACACGCCGCGTGGCACCTTCGAGCTGAAGCATTTCTTTTCCAGCGGCGTGGCTACGGAAGACGGCGGCAGCGCCTCCGCCACGGCCATCCAGGCCATGCTGCGCAAGCTCATCACGGCCGAGGACGCACGTCGGCCGCTATCGGACCAGGCGCTGGCGGAGGAACTCCATCGACGCGGTATTCAGGTCGCCCGACGTACCGTGGCCAAGTACCGGGAAGCGATGCGCATCCCCAGCTCCAGCGAACGCGTCCGCGCCGGTTAAGGCGCTCGGGAACCCCATCGGAGGTCCACGGTCCCATCAAGTTCAAGGCTAGAGGAGCGGCACCCTCGTCGCTCCGATCTCGTCGCCACAAGGCGGCACCCTCAGCAAGAAGGAGGCGTCAATGCAAATCCAGATCAGCGGCCAGCACATCCATATCACCCCCGCCCTGCGTGAGCGCGTGGAACAGCAAATCGGCCGCTTCGAACGCCTTTTCGACAACATCAAAGCCCTCGACGTGGTCCTGTCCGTCGACAAGAACGAGCACAAGGCGGGTGGCACCCTGCACTGCGCGGGCACGCGGCTTCACGCCGACGGCGTGGCCCGGCTCGACGACGAGAAAAAGGGCGATACGCTCTACAACGCGATCGACGCCATGATCGCCAAGCTGGCCGACCAGCTGAAGAAGCATAAGGAAAAGCTGAAGGACCACCACAACAGCGAGGTCCGCGACGCCCGCCTCGCCAGCGGCTAAAGCACTCGCCGGGCCGCCCGCCCCAGGCAGATCGCCGGGGCTCCGGGCGGCACAGGCTGCTACATGGCACAATATAAGCAAGCCGGCCCGCCCCGCAGGTCGGCTTTTCTCTTTCCAGGGATCCAAGCGTGGACCGGCTGACCGCCAGACAACTCTTCGACGGGGTACACGAGCGCATGGCGCTGCGCTGGGCTGCCGGCATGCGCGGCGAATCGCGCGTGCTCGAGCCCAACGCCAAGCAGAGCCGCCGCCCGTCGCTGGTCGGTTATCTCAACGTGATCTACCCCAACAAGGTGCAGATCATCGGCACCGAGGAACTCAACTACCTCGATGGCCTGGAGTCGCGCCAGCGTTGGGAGGTCATCCACAAGATCGCCGCCTACCAGCCCGCGGCGCTGATCGTCACCAAGGAACAGTCGATTCCGCCGGACCTGCGCGAGGTCGCCGAGGAAACCGACACGCCCCTGTGGCAGAGCACCAAGCGCGGCCACGAACTGCTCACCTACCTGCAGTACCACCTTGCGCGCACGCTTGCGCCGCGGGTCACGCTGCATGGCGTGTTCCTCGAAGTCTTCTCGATCGGTGTGCTGATCACGGGCGAGCCCGCTTCCGGCAAGAGCGAACTGGCCCTGGAACTGATCAGCCGCGGTCATCGCCTGGTGGCCGACGACGCCACCGAATTCACCCTGATCGCGCCCGATGTCATCGACGGCGCGTGTCCGGAGCTGCTGCAGGACCTGCTCGAAGTACGTGGCCTGGGCGTGCTGAACATCCGCGAGATGTTCGGTCACACCGCCGTCAAGCCGTCGAAGTACCTTCGCCTCGTCATCCACCTGAAGCCGCTGCGCGAGGGCGAGGACACCGATGCCATGACACGCCTCACGGGCGACGTCAGCCGGCGTAACGTGCTGGACGTGGACGTGCCCAAGATCACCATCCCCGTCGCGCCGGGACGCAACCTGGCCGTACTGGTGGAGGCCGCCGTGCGCAATCACGTCCTCAAAGCCAAGGGCATCGATCCCGCGCAGACCTTCATCGACCGGCAGGCGCACCAGATGCGCCGCTTCTCCCCGTGGTGACCAACGTGATCGACGAAGTGATGAGCCCCATCGTCGAGCCCGACGCCATCCATCTCGTGGTGCTCACCGGCATGTCCGGTGGCGGCAAGACCGTCGCCCTGCGCGCACTGGAAGACCTCGAGTTCTACTGCGTCGACAACATGCCCGCGGAGCTGATCCCGCAGTTGGTCGCGGCCGTCAGCCAGGGCGAACACGGGCCGCGCAAGCGCATCGCCGTGGGCGTGGACGTGCGCAACCGGCGCATCGACCTCTCGCGCATGCCGCATGTGCTCTCGGAGCTGTCCGCCGCCGGCGTGCACGTCCACCTGATCTTCCTGGACAGCCGCGACGACGTGCTGATCAAGCGCTACTCGGAGACCCGCCGGCGCCACCCGCTGGCGGTGGAAAAGCTATCCCTCGCCGATTCGATCGCCGAGGAGCGCAAGCTGCTCCGTCCGCTGGTCTCGATCGCCGAGAAAGTGATCGATTCCAGCGATCTCAATGTCCACCAGCTGCGCCGCCTGTTCGCCACGGGCTATGCGGCGGCCTCGGACGGCACCACCCTGCTTTTCGAGTCGTTCGCCTACCGTCGCGGGCTCCCGCCCGACGCCGATTTCGTCTTCGACGCACGCTGCCTGCCCAACCCGCATTGGGACCCGCGGCTGCGCCCGTTCTCGGGCAAGGACCTCCCCGTCAGGGAATTCCTCGACGCGAACCCCCTGGTGGGCGAATACTATGCCGACGTCGCTCGCTGGCTGGACACCTGGTTGCCTCGCTTCGAGGGCGAGGATCGCAGCTATGTCACGGTGTCGATCGGCTGCACGGGCGGTCGCCATCGCTCGGTCTACCTGGTCGAGAAACTGGCACAGCATTTCCGCTCGGAACGCGGCAACGTACTGACTTTCCATCGCGAGCTCGAGTGACCATGACCCAGCCCAAGCCACAGCGAGACACCGGGCGATGAGCGTCGGCGTCCTCCTCATGACCCACGAAGCCGTCGGCAAGGCGCTGATTTCGGCGGCACGGCACGTGATGCCCAAACTGCCGCTGGATATCGATGCCGTCGAGGTACCGCCCAGCGCCGACCCGGACGTCATGCGCACGCTCACCGCGCGGCATGCCCGCGACCTTGATCACGGGGACGGCGTGCTGGTGCTCGCCGACCTCTATGGCGCCACGCCTTGCAACATCGGCCTGTCCCTGGGCGAACTCGGCGTGCACCTGCGCTGCGTCTCGGGCCTCAACCTGCCCATGCTGCTGCGCGTACTCAATTATTCGGAAAAATCGCTGACCGAACTGGCCGAGATCGCGGCCAGTGGCGGTCGCGGAGGGATTTTCATCGACCATGCTTGAACGGGACATCGTGGTATCCAACCGGCTGGGCCTGCACGCACGCGCCTCAGCCAAGCTCGTCCAACTGGTCGCGGGTTTCAAATCGACGGTCTGGCTCCTCAGCAAGGGTCGCGAAGTGAATGCGCAAAGCATCATGGGCGTCATGATGCTGGCCGCGGGCATGGGCACCGCCCTCACCGTGCGCGCCGACGGCGAGGACGAAGAGGCCGCGCTCAACGCCGTGATCGATCTCTTCGACCGTAAATTCGACGAGGGCGCCTGAGCCATGAACCCCGCGCGAAGGATGCAGATCCCATGAGAGCCCTGCTGACCGGCACGCCTGCTGCCCGGGGCATGGCCCTCGGGCGCGCGCGCCTGGTCCAGCCAAGCATCCTCGCGGTCGACATGCGCATGCTCGAGGACCACGAGATCGCGTCGGAGATCGAGCGCCTGCACAAGGCCCTCGACACCGCCCGTACCGAACTGCACGAACTGCGCGGCAAGCTGCATGGGGCGCTGGCCCGCGAGGTCGGTGATTTCATCGACGCGCATAGCCTGCTACTCGACGACGAGGAACTGCTCCGCGGCCTCGACGAACTCGTCTCCGTGGGTCACTACACCGCCAGCGCCGCACTGAAGATGCAGCGCGACCGCCTCGCGGCGGTGTTCGACGCGATGAACGACCCCTACCTGAAGAGCCGCGGCGAAGACATCGACCAGGTCATCGGGCGGGTCATGTCCGCGCTCAACCAGCAGTCCAGCCGGGAGGAACGCAAGCTCGCGTCCCGGGTCGGCGAGATCGTCGTCAGCGACACGATCGCTCCCGCCGACATGGCCAGCATGGCTGGCCAGGGCATGCTCGGTGTCATCGCCAGCGCAGGCAGCATCTATTCGCACAGCGCGATCCTCGCGCGCAGCTTCAACTTGCCGATGCTGGTCGGCACGCGCGACGCGCTGGCCACGATCAACGATGACGACCTCGTGCTCATCGATGCCGAGCACGGCGAAGTCATCATCCATCCGACGGCCCAGGATCTTTCCCGCTATCGCCAGTGGCAGCGCCAGGCCGCCGTCGAAGGCCGCCGCCTCGCGGCCCTGGCTACCGCGCCGACGCTGACGAAGGACGGCGCCCACGTGCGCCTCTACGCCAACGCGGAACTCGCGGGCGACGTCACCCTTGCCCG